>NZ_JBKGTW010000037.1:0-22562 GCF_046546535.1 Neisseria sp. WLZKY-1 | reverse complement strand
CAGACGAAATCAGAACAGCAAAGCGAACAACAACCCGCACCGCAGTGCGCGTAATCACCGAGTTTGGTTACCCTGCCCGACGGGGTGGGGGAACACAGTTGCTCCTCCGTTTCCACGACCAAGCCCCTTCCCGCCATGCAGCCGCGCAAAATCATCCACATCGACATGGACGCCTTCTACGCCTCGGTAGAACTGCGCGAACGCCCCGAATTGCGCGGCCTGCCCGTCGTCGTCGCCTGGGAAGGCGCGCGTTCCGTCGTCTGCGCCGCCTCTTACGAAGCGCGCAAATACGGCCTGCACTCGGCCATGCCCGCCGTCACCGCCCGCCGCCTCTGCCCACAAGCCGTGTTCGTTGCGCCGCGTTTCCCCCTCTACCGCCAAGTCTCGCAGCAGATACACGGCATTTTCAGACGGCATACCGACCTTATCGAACCCCTCTCCCTCGACGAAGCCTATCTCGACGTCACCCGCAACAAACAAAACCTGCTCTACGCCGGCGACATCGCCCGCCTCATCCGCGCCGACATCCGCAGCGAAACCGGCCTCACCGCCTCCGCCGGCATCGCCGCCAACAAATTCCTCGCCAAAATCGCCTCCGACTGGAACAAACCCGACGGCCAGTTTTCCCTGCCGCCGCAAAAAAGCGAAGCCTTCCTCGCCACCCTGCCGCTGGGCAAAATCCCCGGTGTTGGCAAAGTCACCCTGCAAAAAATGCACCGCCTCGGCCTCTCCACCGCAGGTGACCTGCGCCGTTTCAGCCGCGGCGAGCTAGCCAACCTGTTCGGCAAATGGGGCTACCGCCTCTACGACCTCGCGCGCGGCACCGACAACCGCCCCGTCAAACCCGACCGCGAGCGCCTGCAAATCTCCACCGAAACCACCCTCGCCCGCGACCTGCCGCTTTCCGCCGCCTTACTCTGCCTGCCGCAGCTGGCCGAAGAGTTGTGGGCGCAGGCCGAACGCAAAAAATGCCGCGCCCGCAGCGTCACCCTCAAACTCAAAACCGCCTCCTTCCGCATCCTCACCCGCTCCCTCACCTACTCCGCCGCCCTGCCCGACCCCGCCGCCCTCCTCGCCGCCGCGCACACCCTATCCGCACGCATGCCCGACGTGCCCGAAGGCTACCGCCTCATCGGCCTCGGCCTCTCCCACCTCGAACAGGAAAACCGCCAGCCCGATTTGTGGGACAACGGCACAGAGGCCGTCTGAAAGCGCAGCTTCAACGAAGTTAAATCCGAGTTGCAAACAAAACGGCGGGCTGCTTCCGTCCATTAACAAAGGCCGTCTGAAAAACCTGTTTTGCAGGCTTCAGACGGCCTCATGCTTTGCCCGCCCTTCATCGCCCCCTCCCGCCCCGAACAGGAAAACCGCCGCCCCGATTTGCGGGGCAACGGCATGGAGGCCGTCTGAAAGCCCGTTCGGCGCTTTCAGACGGCCTTTGGGCTTTCCGTCAGCTGCGTCGCATTGTTTTCCGTGGCGGCGGAGAGTTCGGCGAGGCCGATGCCGCGCAGGGTGCAGACAGTTTGGGCGATGGTGCGGATGTTGGCGGGGGTGTTGGCGGCGTCTTTGAGCATAAACGGGCTGTCGGTTTCCAAAACCAGCGCGGTAAGCGGCAGTTCGGCGGCGGCGCGGCAGGCTTTTCTGGCCGCGGGGTTGAGCAGCAGCGAGCCGATGCCGATTTTCAAGCCCTGGCGGATAAAGGCCTGCGCTTCTTCGAGGCTGCCGGAAAAGGCATGGACGGCGCCGCGCCGTATGCCGTGTTTTTGCAACAGGCGCAGCAGATCCGCGCCTGCGCGGACGTTGTGCAGCAGCACGGCGCGGCCGTGTTGCGCAGCCAGATCAAGTTGGGCGGACAGGATGGCGCGCTGGGTCTGCCGTGCGGCATCGTCGGCTGCGTGCCGGTAGTCCAGGCCTGCTTCGCCGACGAGGGCGTGCGGGTGGCGGCGCAGCAGGGCGTCGAGTTGATCTACGTTCGCTGCATCGTGGCTGTCGGCAAACCAGGGATGGATGCCGATGGCGGGGACGACGGCGGGCGCGGCCAGTGCGAGCACGTTCTGCCAGTCGCCTCGGCCGGTGGCGGGCACGAAAAAGCGCGTGACGCCTGCCGCGGCGGCTTGCGCCAGCACGGCGGGCAGTTTGGCGGCCAGTTGGGGATCGGCAAGGTGGGCGTGGGTGTCGGTGAACATGGTTTCGTTATGGGCTGGCGGAGGCCGTCTGAAAAGGCCGTCTGAACGGTGGAACGGGGTTTTCAGACAGCCTTTTGTATCTGCTGAGGCCGTCTGAAAACAGGCGGGTCGGCTGCAGCGCATTTGTCCTGCGCGTGGCGAAGGACGGGGGACAACGGTGCGCGGCGGCTGTCTGAAAAGGCCGTCTGAACGGCGGAAAGGGGTTTTCAGACGGCCTTTTGTATCTGTTGAGGCCGTCTGAAAGCCTGTTTGACGCTTTTCAGACGGCCTTTCGCGTGTCTTACAAATCGGCTAGGCGCTCGACGCTGGGGGCGTAGTAGTAGGCGCTGCGCACGGCGGTGGACATGTGTTTCAGCAGCAGGTCGATTTTGCCGTCTTTGTCGCCGAACATGAATTTGAGCTGTTCGTCGATGTTGTGCAGGGTGGCGCAGTAGGCGATGAATTGCAGGCCGTGTTCGCCGCTGATGTAGCCGAAGGGCAGGCTGCGGCGGACGATTTTAAGGCCGACGCCGTTTTCTTTGATGTTGGTGCGGCCGAGGTGGGAGTCGGGCAGGCGGTCGGCGCGGGCAAATTCGATGTTGTCGGCTTTGCTGCGGCCGACGGCCTGTTCTTGTTCGGCGACGCTGATGCCGCCCCATTTTTTCAGGTCATGCAGGTATTTTTGCAGCACGATGTAGCTGCCGCCCGCGTCGGGTCGGTCTTGGGCGATGGTGGCGACAGCGGCGATTTTTTCTTCGCCGTGCGGGTTTTCCGTGCCGTCGACGAAGCCGTCGAGGCCGCGCTCTTCGGGCATGCGGAAGCCGTGGGTTTCGTTTTCGATGCGGATGCTGCTGCCGAATGCGGCGTTGACCTGTTCGGCCAAGAGGTAGTTGAGGCCGAAGTGGCGCGACTGGATGTGGATCATCAAATCGCATTGGGTGGTGGGGCAGAGGCCGTTGCCGAGGGGGACGAAGGGGCGGATTTCGCGGCCTTCGTTTGCGTGGCCTAGGCTGTGCCAGAAGTCGGCGCCGAAGGCGATGGTCATGCCCAGCTCGTGGCCGGGGAAGCGGCTGCGGCAGTCGTCGAGGGCGGCGAGGGCTTGGCAGCAGGCGGCTTTGGTCTGTTCTTTGTCGAGCACGTTCGCTTCTATATAGATGGCGGCGGTGATGGTGTCGGGGATGATGGCGGTTTGCGGGGTGGACATATCGGTTTCCTTTTGCTTGGGTTTGCGGAAGCGGAGGTTGCCCCCGCCTTCGCGGGGATGATTCTGAAAGAGGGGTTTTCCGTTTTCAGACGGCCTTTGCTTTGGCAGCGGGAAAAGGCCGTCTGGAAGCCTTACTCCGCCCAGTTTTTCTTTTTCGAGGTGTGGCCGATGCCGGGGTTGAAGCTGTTGGTGGGGTCGAGTTTGCGGTAGAAGGCTTTGAGTTCGGGCTTGGCTTCATAGAGGTGGCCGACGTTGTGTTCGGCGGGGTATTGTGCGCCGCGTTTGTCCAACAGGTGCAGCATTTCGTGCTCTAAGGCCATGCAGTCGTGGCCTTTTTTGACGATGTAGTCTTGGTGGAAAACGTGGCACATGAAGTGGCCGTAGTAGAGTTTGTGGCTGATTTTGCTGTTGATTTCGTCGGGCAAGGTTTCAAACCAGTCGCGGTCGTCGCGGCGCAGGGCGATGTCGAGGGCGACGATGTCTTCGACTTCTTTATCGTGTACGGCGCGGTAGCGCACGGCGGCGGAGGCGACGGCAAAGCGGTGCAGCATGGCAGCTTGGGTTTCTTCGGCGTTGCACTCGAAATATGCGCCGCTGTGGTTGGCGAAGTAGTTTTTCAGAAACGCGCGGGCTTCTTCCACGCCTGCGCCGCCCATTTTGAGAATCAGGTGGTGCTCATAGCGGTCGCGGTAGTCGCGCAGGGATTGCGGCAGGTGCTGCGGCATGAAGCGGCTGGCAAACTGCATGGCTTTGTCGGTGAAGTGTTTGGGCAGAAACGGGATTTTTTTGCCGATGCGGTCGGCGCGGGCTTTGAGGTCGAACAGTTTGGGCAGTTGGTGGGTGCCGAATTTTTTGATGGCGTAGAAGGTGTCTTTGCCATATACGGCGGCGATGTCGAACGCGTCGCGGTGGATGTATTCGCCGGAAACGGGCAGGCTCTGGAACTCGGAGAGTGCGGCGCGGCGGATGTCGGTGAGTTCGTTGATGTCGTTGGTGCCGATGTAGAACACGACGGTTTGGTTTTCCTGCGGGAAGGTGTCGAGGCGCACGGCAAACACCATCAGTTTGCCCGCGCAGCCGCTGGCTTCGTAGTGGCGGGCGGGGTCGGCGTTGAAGCGGGCTGCGGTGGGCGCATCCACTTGGCGCACATGGTCGCAATAGGCGTGGTCGTGGCCTTTGCCTGCGTTTTGGTCGATGTCTTTTTGCTGGTAGTGCCAGCCTTGCAGGTTGTGCAAAATTTCTTCGGGCGTGCTGCCCAAATCGATGCCGAGGTGGTTGACGAGGTTCAGACGGCCTTCGCTGTCGATTTCGGCAAACAGTGCCATTTCGGTGTAGGCCGGGCCGCGCTGCACCAATGCGCCGCCGGAGTTGTTGCACACGCCGCCGAGTACCGATGCGCCGATGCACGACGAGCCGATAACGGAATGCGGCTCACGCCCGAGCGGCTTGAGCAGCATCTCGAGCCGGTTGAGCGTGGCACCGGGCAGGCAGACGACTTGTTCGTTGCCGTTAATCGGCTGGATGATGTTCAGGCGCATGGTGTTCACAATCACGATGTCACGGTCGTAATCGTTGCCGCTTGGAGTCGAGCCGCCGGTGAGGCCGGTGTTGGCAGCCTGGGTGATGACTATCACGTCGGCGGCGACGCATTCCTGCAAAATCTGCCACATTTCCAGCAGCGTGCCCGGCCGCACCACCGCCAGCGCCTGTCCTTCGCCGAAGCGGTAGCCTTGGCGGTATTGTTCGGTTTTGGCCGGGTCGGTGATGATGTGTTTTTGGCCGACAATGCGGGTAAGGTTTTCGATTAACTGCGTGGCGTTCATGATCTTTCCTGTGTTGAGGCCGTCTGAAAAGGTTCAGACGGCCTGTTGCTGCTTTGTTTAAACGGATTCGGAGGTTTCAGACGGCCTCAGAGAACGGATTTCACCGTGGCAACCAGGTTTTCCGTGGTAAAGCCGAACAGTTTGAACAACTCGTCGGCCGGGGCGGATTCGCCGAAGCGGTTAAGGCCGAGTACTGCGCCGTTGGTGCCGACGTATTTGTACCAGCCGTCGGATACGCCGGCTTCTACGGCGACTTTGGGCAGGTTGTCGGGCAGCACGGCGGCGCGGTAGGCCGCGTCTTGGCGGTCGAACACGTTGGTTGACGGCATGGACACCACGCGTACGGCGATGTCTTCGGCGGCGAGGGCGGCTTGCGCGTTCAGGGCCAATTCAACTTCCGAGCCGGTGGCGATAATCACGGCTTTGGCTTCGCCTGCCGCTTCGGAAACGACATAGCCGCCGCGTTTGATGTTTTCAAGCTGCTCATCGTTGCGCGGCAGGAATTTCAGGTTTTGGCGGCTGAAAACCAGCGTGCTGGGGCGGTCGGCCGCTTTGGCAGCTTCTGCCCAGGCAACCAGCGATTCGGCGGTGTCGCAGGGGCGCCATACGTCCATGTTGGGAATCAGGCGCAGGGTGGCGGTTTGCTCGACGGGCTGGTGGGTCGGGCCGTCTTCGCCCAAGCCGATGGAATCGTGGGTGAACACGAAGATGGGGTTGATTTTCATCAGCGCGGCCATGCGCAGGGCGTTGCGCTGGTATTCGCTGAACATGAGGAAGGTTGCACCGAAGGGGCGCACGCCGCCGTGCAGCGACAGGCCGTTCATGATCGCGCCCATGCCGAACTCGCGCACGCCGTAGTGGATGTAGTTGCCGCCGCCGTTGCGGGTTACGGATACGCTGTTTGACCAGTCGGTGAGGTTGGACGGGGTCAAATCGGCCGATCCGCCCACCAGCTCGGGCAGCTCTTTGGCGAGGATTTCGATGCTGTTTTGGCTGGCTTTGCGCGTGGCGATGGTTTCACCTTTGGCGCAGACTTCTTTCAAGGCCGTCTGAATATAGGCATCAAAGTTGTCCGGCAGTTTGCGCTCCATGCGGCGTACAAACTCAGCAGCTTCGGCAGGGAATTTGGCTTGGTATTGCGCGAACAGTTCGTTCCACGCGGCTTCGAGTTTCGCGCCTTTTTCTTTGGCGCTCCAAGCATCGTAGATTTCCTGCGGGATTTCAAACGCGCCGTAGTTCCAGCCCAAATGTCGGCGCGTGGCTTCGATTTCGTCCGCACCCAAAGGCGCGCCGTGGGTTTTGTGGCTGCCTTCTTTGTTGGCGCTGCCTTTGCCGATGAGGGTTTTGCAGCAAATCAGCGAGGGCTTGCCGCTTTCGGCGCGGGCGGCTTCGATGGCCGTCTGAATCGCGGCTGTGTCGTGGCCGTTGACGTTGGGCACGACGTGCCAGCCGTAGCTTTCAAAGCGTTGCGGGATGTTTTCGGTAAACCAGCCGTCCACTTTGCCGTCGATGGAGATGTTGTTGTCGTCGTAAAGCACAATCAGTTTGCCCAAGCCGAGCGTGCCGGCCAGCGAGCAGGCTTCGTGCGACACGCCTTCCATCATGCAGCCGTCGCCCATGAAGACATAAGTGTAGTGGTCGACGATGTTCAGGCCGTCTTTATTGAACTCGGCGGCGAGGATTTTTTCCGCCAATGCCATGCCCACGGCGTTGGCAATGCCTTGCCCGAGCGGGCCGGTGGTGGTTTCCACGCCGTCGGTGTAGCCGTATTCGGGGTGGCCGGGGGTTTTGCTGTGCAACTGGCGGAAGTTTTTCAAATCATCGATGCTCAGATTGTAGCCGGTAAGGTGCAGCAGGCTGTAAAGCAGCATCGAGGCGTGGCCGTTGGAGAGGACGAAGCGGTCGCGGTTATAGAATTTGGGATTGGCCGGGTTGTGGTTGAGAAACTGCGCCCACAATACTTCGGCCATTTCGGCCATGCCCATCGGCGCGCCCGGGTGGCCGGAATTGGCTTTTTGGATTGCGTCGGCGGAGAGGAAGCGGATGGCGTTTGCCAAGGGTGAAGTCATCGGAATACCTTTGTTTTTACGGCATGGAAAGGGCGCGATTATCCGCGTTTTCAGACGGCCTTTCAAGGATATGAGGCCGTCTGAAACTGTTTTCAGACGGCCTCGTGCGGCGGTGTCTATTTCGGACGGCGGTAGCTATCGTGGCAGGATTTGCAGCTGGCGCCGGCGGCGGAATAGGCGGCTTTGATGTCGTCCAGACTGCCGCCCTGCGCTTTGGCGTTCAACTCGGCCACGGCGGCGAGAAAGGCGTCCTGCTCGCGCTTGAAAGCCTCGGGCTGCTGCCACACGGCGGGCAGGGCGTCGCCGTTGCCCTGCGGGTCGTTTTGGAAGTGTTCGAAAGGTTTTTGCGCGGCCTCGGCGAAGGCGGCGGCATCGGCTTGGAATTTGGCGGCGTTGTAGGTCTCGTCGCCCTTAACCATTTTGCCCATGGCCGAGAATTCGGGCATCATCCGTTTGAAGGCGGCGCTGCGCTCTTCTGAGGCCGGCCCTTTCGGCTCGCCCGCAGGCTGTCCGCCGCAAGCGGCGAGCAGGAGCAGCAGGGCGGCCGCTGTGAATTTGTTCATACTGTGTTCCTTGGTTGTTTGGTGTTTTAGGGTGTGTTGACAATCAACGCTTTGGCGGCTTTTTCGCCATAAAACGGCATCTGCCGCGTTAAAAATACTCGCCTATGGGCGCATAGGCTCGCATTTTTGCCTTGCATCTGCCATTTTCTGACAAAAAATCCGCTGCAAAAGTTAAATGTCAACACACTCTAAGGGGCGCGCATGATACCCGAAAATCCGATTTAAATTGTTTATGAAGGAGTGGGAAAAATGGCTGTTTTGATTACCGGCGCGTCGGCCGGGTTCGGCGAAGCGATGTGCGCGGCGTTTGTCGGCGCGGGTTACAAAGTGATCGGGGCGGCGCGGCGTCTGCCGCGTTTGCAGGCGATGCGGGAGAGTTTGGGCGCGGATTTTTATCCGCTGCAAATGGATTTGGCCGACAGATCTTCAATCGCCGCCGCGCTGGCGGATCTGCCGCCGGAGTTTGCCGAAATCGACTGCCTGATTAACAACGGCGGCCTTGCCCTCGGCCTTGATGCCGCGCACGAAGCGGATTTTGCCGACTGGGAAACCATGATTGAAACCAATATTCTCGGCCTGGCCTATCTGACGCGTCAGGTGCTGCCGCAGATGGTGGCGCGGCGCGGCGGCTATATCATCAATATCGGCTCGATTGCGGGCACGTATCCCTATCCTGGCGGCAATGTCTACGGCGCGACCAAGGCTTTCGTGCGCCAGTTTTCGCTGAATTTGCGGGCGGATTTGCAGGGCACGGGCGTGCGCGTGAGCAATATCGAGCCGGGGCTGTGCGGCGGCACGGAGTTTTCCAATGTGCGCTTCAAGGGCGATAACGCGCGGGCAGAGCAGGTGTACGCGGGCACGCAGTATGTCAACGCGCAGGACATCGCCGACACGGCGCTCTGGCTCTACACGCGCCCGCCGCACATGAATGTGAACACCATCGAAATCATGCCGACGGCGCAGGCTTTCGGTGCGCTGCCGGTGTGGCGGGAGAAGTAGGACATCAGGCCGTCTGAAAAGCCGTTTCGCGCTTTCAGACGGCCTGTTTGGTTCGGAAGCGCAAACGTTTACGCGCAGGCATGACAAGGCCGTCTGAAAAAAGCCGAGCTTTGGTCGCGTCTGCCGCTGCCGTATAATCGCGCTTTTTTCAGACGGCCTCAGCAATATGAGCAAAGAACTTCTCGGACTGTTTTTCCTGCCTGCGGGCGTGTTTGCCATGTGCGCCGCCGGTTTGTGGCAGATGTATGTGGTGATGAACGAGAGCTACACGCTCAACCGCTTCCAAGACCGCAGGCTGGTGTGGGTGGTAGCGGCGATGTTTTTCAGCTTCAGCCTTGCCGTTTATGTGTTCTGCCCGAACGCGCGCAAGAAGGGCATTGTATTTTTCCTGCTCGGCGGCATCGGGCTGGCGATGTATGTGCTGGCACGGCTGTGGCTGCCGTGGAAGGCGTAAAGCATAAAACATAGTGTGCAAAAAGGCCGTCTGAATGTTTTCAGACGGCCTTTTTTCTTTTCGGATGCGCGTTCAGTTGAGCAGGGGAAACGCGCCTTTCAAGCCCGCAATCAGCATCTGCGTGCCGATCACGGCCAGTATCAGACCCATCATCCGTGTCACCACGTTCATCACGTTTTTGCCCAACAGGCGGGTGATTTTCGGCGCGAAAACAAAAAGGGTGTAGGTAATCAGGCACAGCAGCGAAAAGGCGGCCACCACCACCACGGTGCCCGAGAGCGAGTCGCCCACCGAGAGGTTCATGGAGGTGGCAATCGTGCCCGGCCCGGCCAGAAGCGGCGTGCCCAGCGGCGAAATGGCCACGTTCATTTTTTCCTCGTAACACATGCCAGAAGAGGGCGCGGCGTCGGCCTGACCCGGCTGGCGGTGCATCGGCGAGCGGTTGCCCTGCACCATATGAAAGCCGATCAGAAAGACGAGGATGCCGCCGGCGATACGCAGCGCGGGCAGGGTGATGCCGAACATCTCGAATATGAAGCGTCCGGCAAAGGCGAATACGGCCACGATGGTAAAGGCAATCAGCAGCCCTTTGCGTGCCACCGCCCGCGCCGTGCGGCGGTCGTCGCCGTCGGTGAGGCTGAGGTAGACCGGCAGGCTGGACACGGGGTTCATGATGGCGAAAAAGGCCATAAAGGAAAGGCCGAACTGGTGCAGATAGTTTTCAAACATGGCAGGAAAGCGACGTGTGGAAAAGCGGCGGATTATACCGTTTATCCGCCCGGCGGGTGTGCGGCAAAACGGCGGCAGGCCGTCTGAAAGCCGCCGCCGCTCCCGATGGACAAACCCGCGCCGCCGCCCGTACAATCCCGCGCCCCGAACGATAAGGAACAGACATGACCCCTCCCGAAACCATCGCCATCCCCGGCCCGGTCGGCGTTCTCGAAACCATCTACCTGCCCGCGCAGGGGGCGGAGCAGGGCGTGGCCGTGATCAACCATCCCAACCCCCTGCAAGGCGGCACGAACACCAACAAAGTGATTCAGACGGCCGCCAAGGCGCTGGCGAAGCTGGGTTTCCACTGCTATCTGCCCAATCTGCGCGGCGTCGGCGGCAGCAGCGGCGAACACGACTACGGGCGCGGCGAAACCGACGACTGCTGCGCCGTTGTCGCGTTTGCCCGCAGCCGCCACCCGCAGGCGGTCAAGCTGGCGATTGCCGGTTTCTCCTTCGGCGGCTATGTCGCCCTGTTTGCCGCGCAAAAATGCCCGCCCGACCTGCTGCTGCTGATGGGGCCGGCCGTGCGCCATTACGAGCGCGAACGCGAGCCCGACGCGCCGCATCCCGGCCGCACGCTGCTGATCCACGGCGAAAGCGACGAAGTCGTCGCCCTGCAACAGTCACTCGACTGGGCGGCGCCGCAGGACATTCCCGTGATCGTGCTGCCGCAGGCCGGGCATTTTTTCCACGGCAAACTGATCCAGCTGCGCGATGCCGTGCTGCGCTTCGCGCCTGCCGTATTAAGCCACTGAACAGGAGTTGGGTGCATCAGAGGCCGTCTGAAAGGCATAACGCCTTTTTCAGACGGCCTTTTTTGCGCCTGCGCCTTTTGAGGCCGTCTGAAACCCCGCTTTCAGACGGCCTCCCTATGTCCGTATACTCCTTCTTTTCCGACAGAGGCCTGATTGCCATGGAACGGCACAACACCTTCGCCACCCAAGACGGCACCGCCCTCTTCTACCGCTACCGCCCTGCCAAAAACGGCAGCAGCGGCAAAGCCATCGTTTTATTCCACAGAGGACACGAACACTCCGGCCGCATGATATGTTTCTGGCCGACGAATTGGGTTTGGACGACTTCGCCTTTTTCGCCTGGGACGCACATTTACACAGCGAAAGCCGCCGCGAAGCCGACGAACTGTCCACCCCGCTGCCCGCCCTCTCGCTGCGCGGCCTCTACTGGCGCGCCTACCGCGCCATGCTCGATTTGGGCGCGCGCTGGAGCGAAGGCCTCAAAATCGGCAAAGCCACCGGCTACGACTCCGGCAGCACGCTCGACTACGTTTACCGCAACAGCCCGCAAGGCAGCAACGCGCTCGGCATCATGGCCGACAAACACTACCTCAACGCCGTAGGCTGGCGGGGCATCCGCCAACGCAAAACCAACATCGGCAAAGCCGTTCAGACGGCCTCTGCCCTCTTACGCGGCGCAGGCAAACCCGTACACGTACTCGACATCGCCTCCGGCCACGGCCGCTCTATGTGCTCGACGCCCTCACCGCTGACGCCCTGCCCGACTCGGTGCGCCTGCGCGACTACAGCCTGCTCAATGTCGAAGCAGGCCGCCGCCTTATCGCCGAACGCGGCCTGCAAAACATTGTCAGCTTCGATCAGCTTGACGCGTTCGACCGCGCCCTCACCAGCCACAAAGACGGCAGCCCCAACTGGGTGATGCGCCACCGCAGCCAGCAGGAAACGGATCAGCTTGTCGAAGCCGCCGGTTTTGAAAAAATCCGCCAATGGATTGATGGCGACGGCATCTTCACCGTCAGCCTCGCCGTGAAAAAATAAGCCGCACCGTCTGCGCAAAAGGCCGTCTGAAAAAACCGAAACAGGTTTTTCAGACGGCCTTTTTGCGTGTGCGGCGGATTCGGTACGTTCAGACGGCCTGAGAAGCCGGATACGTCGGATACAAATATCCGGCCCGCAAGGCCGCGTTTCCTCCCCGCGTTTGGGATGCAGTGGAGGAAGTTTGGTGCGCCTTCCATGCTTTCAGACGGCCTCCGGGCATCCCGAGCAAGTGCTCCAATCGAGCTATACAAAGGCCGTCTGAAAACGTACAATCCGCCGCCTTTACGCGCCAACGTTCAGCAAAACAAGATTTTATGACACAGCACACCAGCCAAAACATCGTCGTCGGCCTCTCCGGCGGCGTCGATTCCTCCGTAACCGCCGCCCTGCTCAAACAGCAGGGGCATCAGGTGCGCGGCGTGTTTATGCAAAACTGGGAAGACGACGACAACGACGAATATTGCAGCATCAAACAAGATTCTTTCGACGCCATCGCCGTGGCCGACATACTCGGCATCGACATCGACATCGTCAATTTCGCCGCGCAATACAAAGACAAAGTGTTCGCCTACTTTTTGCAGGAATACAGCGCAGGCCGCACGCCCAATCCCGATGTGTTGTGCAACGCCGAAATCAAGTTCAAATGTTTTCTCGATTACGCCATCGAACAGGGCGCGGACGTGATTGCCACCGGCCACTACGCGCGAAAAGAAGTGCGCGGCGGCGTGCATCATCTGCTCAAAGGCCTCGATGCCAACAAAGACCAAAGCTATTTTCTCTACCGCCTGCGTCCGCACCAGCTCGAACGCGCCGTTTTCCCGCTCGGCGGCTTGGAGAAGCCCGAAGTGCGCCGCCTCGCCGCCGAATACGCGCTGCCCACCGCCGCCAAAAAAGACAGCACCGGCATCTGCTTTATCGGCGAGCGGCCGTTCCGCGAGTTTCTGCAACAATACCTGCCCACGCACAACGGCGCGATGGTGACGCCCGAGGGCAAAACCGTCGGCGAACATGTGGGGCTGACCTTTTACACCCTCGGCCAGCGCAAAGGCTTGGGCATCGGCGGCGCGGGCGAGCCGTGGTTTGTGGTCGGCAAAAACCTGCCGCGCAACGAGCTGATCGTGGTGCAGGGGCATGACCATCCGCTGCTTTATACAAACAGCCTCGTGATGAACGATTTGAGCTTCACGCTGCCCGAGCGCCCCGCGCCCGGCCGCTACACCTGCAAAACCCGTTACCGCATGGCCGATGCCGCCTGTGAATTGCGCTATTTGGACGATGACACAGCCGAACTGGTTTTCGACGAGGCGCAATGGGCGGTGACACCCGGCCAATCCGCCGTGCTTTACGACGGCGATGTCTGCCTCGGCGGCGGCGTGATTGTGTCTACCGACAAGCCCGTGATTGTGGCCGCATAGGCGTTTCAGACGGCCTCCCCCGAACAAAACCTAAGAAAGACATACGATGGAAAAACTCTGGCTGAGCAGCTACGAAAAAGGCGTGAATGCCGAAATCGACATCACGCGCTACCAATCGATTACCGACGTTTTCAACCAAAGCGCGGAAAAATTCGCCGACCGCCCCGCCTTCCAAAACATGGGCAAAACGCTCACCTACGCCGAAACCGCCAAGCTGATTACCGATTTCGCCTCCTATCTGCAAAACGTATTGAAACTGCCGCGCGGCGAACGCGTCGCCATCATGATGCCCAACCTGCTGCAATACCCGGTTGCCCTGTTTGGCGCCTTGCAGGCCGGTATGGTGGTGGTCAATACCAATCCGCTCTACACACCGCGCGAACTCGAACACCAGCTCAAAGACAGCGGCGCCAGCGTGATTGTCGTGTTGGAAAACTTCGCCGACACGCTGGCATCGGTTCTGCCGAAAACCCAAATCAAACACGTCATCGTCACCGGCGTCGGCGACCTGCTCGGCGCCATCAAAGGCCGTCTGATTAATTTCGTGCTGCGCCACATTAAAAAAATGGTGCCCAAATACCGCATTGACGGTGCTGTCGGCTTTCAGACGGCCTTAAAACAGGGCGCGGCGCAGCCGTTTCAAAAAACCGACATCAAACGCGAAGACACCGCCTTTCTGCAATACACCGGCGGCACCACCGGCGTGGCCAAAGGCGCGGTGTTAAGCCACGGCAACATCTGCGCCAATATGATGCAGGCGGCCGAATGGATTAAAAACCAACTGCGCCAAGGCGAAGAAACCGTTATCGCCGCCCTGCCCCTCTACCACATCTTCGCGCTCACGGTGAACCTGATGATTTTCACCAACGCCGGTTCGCGCATCATCCTGATTACCAACCCGCGCGACATGAAACGCTTTATCGGCGACATGAAAAAAGAACGCATCAGCGTCTTTATCGGCGTGAACACCCTGTTCAACGGCCTCACCAACCAGGCCGAATTTGCCGAAGTTGATTTTTCCAACCTGCGCCTCACCCTCGGCGGCGGCATGGCCACGCAAAAAGCCGTGGCCGAAAAATGGAAAAAAATCACCGGCACGCCCATCGTCGAAGCCTACGGCCTCACCGAAGCCAGCCCCGGCGTGTGCTGCAACCCCCTGAATATCGAAGCATACAGCGGCGGCATCGGCCTGCCCGTCCCCTCCACCGAAATCGAATTGCGCGATGCCGAAGGCAAAGAAGTCGGCGTCGGGCAGGCGGGCGAAATGTGGATACGCGGCCCGCAGGTGATGCAGGGCTACTGGAACCGCCCCGAAGAAACCGCCAAAGCCATTGATTCGCGTGGCTTTCTCGAAACCGGTGACATCGCCGTAATGGACGAAAAAGGCTGGTTCAAGCTGGTCGACCGCAAAAAAGACCTTATCGTCGTCTCCGGCTTCAACGTTTACCCCAACGAAATCGAAGAAGTCATCGCCCACAACGACAAAGTGATGGAAGTCGCCTGCATCGGCGTGCCCAACGAAAAAACCGGCGAAGCGCTCAAAGTGTTCGTCGTTAAAAAAGACCCCTCGCTCACCAAAGAAGAACTCATCGCCTTCTGCCGCACCGAACTGACCGCCTACAAAGTGCCCAAAGACATCGAGTTCCGCGACGAACTGCCCAAATCCAACGTCGGCAAAATCCTGCGCCGCGAGCTGAAAGAAGCGCAGAAATAAAAATGCAAAAACAGCATAGGGCGTGTTGACAATCAGCCTTGCGGCGGTATTTTTGGTAAAAATCCACGCCTGCCGCGTCAAAAATGCTCGCAAGATGTCCAATCTTGCTGCGCTTTTTTCCTTGCAGGCGCGAATTTTTCCTCAAAAAACCGCTTCGCAAGCTGAATGTCAACACGCCCTAAGGCCGTCTGAAAACACTTTCAGACGGCCTCCCTTTTACCGCCAAACGCATGATTTGCCTTTCCCCCTCCCCGCGCATACAATCCGCCGCTTTTCCCGCTCCGAAAGAACCAGACATGACCGCCGTTTCCCCCATTCCCGAAATCCTCGCCGACATCCAGGCCGGCAAAATGGTCATCATCACCGACGCCGAAGACCGCGAAAACGAAGGCGACCTCGTCATGGCCGCCCAATTCGTCACCCCCGAAGCCGTCAACTTCATGATCAAACACGCACGCGGCCTCGTCTGCCTGCCCATGGCCGACCGCCTCGTCGACCGCCTCAACCTGCCGCAAATGACGCAGAAAAACGGCGCGCAATACGGCACCAACTTCACCGTCTCCATCGAAGCGGCCGAAGGCATCTCCACCGGCATCTCCGCCGCCGACCGCGCCCACACCATCCGCACCGCCGTCTCCCCCGAAGTAGCGCCCGCCGACATCGTCCAGCCCGGCCACATCTTCCCCCTGCGCGCGCAAAAAGGCGGCGTGCTCGTGCGCGCCGGCCACACCGAAGCCGCCGTCGACCTCGCGCAAATGTGCGGCCTCATCCCCGCCGGCGTCATCTGCGAAATCCTCAACGACGACGGCACCATGGCGCGCATGCCCGAGTTAAAAACATTCGCCGCCGAACACCAAATCAAAATCGGCACCATCGCCGACCTCATCGAATACCGCAGCCGCACCGAAAGCCTGCTCGAAGAAATGGGCGACAGCGAAATACACACTCCCTGGGGCGCGTTCCGCCAGCACGTCTACGTCGACAAACTCACCGGCGAAACCCACCTCGCCCTCGTCAAAGGCGAAATCTCCCCCGAACGCGAAACCCTCGTGCGCGTGCACGAACCCTTCGGCGCCATGGACTTCCTGCACACCGACCCCGGCCACTCCTGGCCGCTGCCCGCCGCACTCGAGCGCCTGCAACAGGCCGACAGCGGCGTCGCCATCCTGCTGCACCGCACCGAAGACGGTGCCGCCCTGCTCGAACGCACCCTGCCGAAAACCGACCGCCAAATCAAAAAATGGGACAGGAAAACCTACGGCATCGGCGCGCAAATCCTCGCCGCCCTCGGCGTGAAAAAAATGCGCGTCATGGGCAAACCCTCGTCGATGAACAGCCTCAACGGCTTCGGCCTGGAAGTCGAAGGCTTCGAAGAAGCGGACAAAGCCTGATCCCGCCGCCCTCTGCCGCAGACAAAAGGCCGTCTGAAAAGTCCTTTTTTGGGATTTCAGACGGCCTTTCGGTTTTTTGTCTGCCCGACACGCTTTCAGACGGCCTCTATAAGGCCGTCTGAAACCTATCGGAAAACCGTTCCCTCTCCTGCCTGTGGAGAATGGCCGCGGCTGTTGACATTCGGCTTGCGGGACGGTTTTTTGCCAAAAACACTGCCGCACGGCTGATTGTCAACAGACCCTATGGCACATAGCAAAGCACACGGTTTCCGGATTTGCGGGAGAACCGTGCGGCAGGCAAAAGGCCGTCTGAAAATGCCGGACGGCTTTTTCAGACGGCCTTCAAGCCTGCTACGGAAGCTGTGTTTACGCCAGCACCAGCACCGCTTCTGCCTCCACCTGCACGCCCTTGGGCAGCACGGCCACACCGACGGCGGCACGGGCGGGGAAGGGTTGGGCGAAGTATTCGGCCATCACTTCGTTGAACACGGCAAAATTGTCCAAATCGGTGAGATAGGCGTTGAGTTTGACGATTTGGTCGAGCGAGCCGCCCGCCGCTTCGGCCACGGCACGCAGGTTTTTGAACACCTGATGCGCCTCGGCGCGGAAATCGCCGCCGCCGGTGACGGTCATGGTGGCGGGATCGAGCGGAATCTGGCCGCTCAGATAAACGGTATCGCCCGCGCGCACGGCCTGGCTGTATGCGCCGATAGCGGCGGGGGCTTGGTCGGTGTGGATGATTTGTTTGGCCATCGTTAAAGTCCTTTCGCATAAAAGTAGCGTATAGTAACATTTTTTAACCGAACCGAGACGGCAGCCGTCAGGCCGTCTGAAAACAAAGCCCCGACCAAGCACAAACGCGGCGGCGCAGACCGCGCAACAAAGGAAAGCCCATGCAGGATCAGATCCTACCGAAAATCTTTCTGTTCGTTCCCGGCAACAAGCCCGATCGGATACCCAAAGCCTTCGGCATCGGCGCGGACGAGGTGGTGGTGGACTGGGAAGACGCAGTGGCCGAAAACGAAAAAGCCGATGCCGTGCGCCATATGGAAGCCTATTGCGCCGACCCCGCCGCCCGTCCGGTGTGGCTGCGCATCAACGCGCCCTCCTCCGCCCGCTTCGCCGCCGATTTGGCCGCACTCTCGCAGTTGGACTCGGTAAAGGGCGTGGTGCTGCCGAAAACCGAGCGCCCCGCCGACATCACAACCGTGCACCACGAATGCGGCAAACCGGTTATCGCCGCCATCGAAACAGCCAAAGGCATGCTCAACCTGCCGCAACTGGCCTTCGCGCAGGGGCTGCACGCGCTTTCCTACGGCTGCCTCGATTTGTGCGGCGAATTGGGCATGACGCACGGCACTCCCGCCGCCGACACCTTTTTCAACCATCTGCGCATCGAACTCCTGCTGCACAGCCGCCTCAACGGCCTGCACCCGCCCATCGAAACCGTGTTCCCCGATATGGCCGACAACGACGGCCTGCGCGCCTTTACCCGTTTCTGGCGCGACATGGGTTTCGGCGGCATGCTGTGCGTCCACCCACGGCAGGTGGCCGTTACCAAACTGATGATGCTGCCCTCGCCCGAGGAAACCGCCTTCGCCGAAAAAGTGCTCGCCGAAGCCGGGCGCAACCCGTCGGCCGTATTCCAGGTAGACGGGCGGATGGTCGACGCGCCCGTTATCGCGCGGGCGAAAAAACTGCTCGGCAGGACATAGGCCGTCTGAAAAACACAACGCCAAAGGCCGTCTGAAAAAACCCGCCGCCGCACGGCAGGCGGAATTTTCAGACGGCCTTTTTCACGTGTGGGCGGATTAAACCCGTGTTTTACATAAAACTCCGCAAACTGTTCATAATAGCTTATTCTGTTAATTTTTATTAATAAAAATTATCAATAAACAATTTGCGCTAACTTTCCATGTAAATTTTGCAATTTCTTATTGTGTTTTACCAAATCTTGCGGATATATTTGCGCCGGGTTTGCAGAAAACGGCAATACCTTAACAGTACAAGTGAACAGAAATCACAAACCAGAGGATTATCTTAATGAAACATACCAAACTTTATGCCTGCCTTATCGCCGCTGCCGCGGTTACCGCGCCTTTGTCCGCACACGCCGCCTACAACGTGTACAGCAAAGACGGCCTGACACTCGACATCGGCGGCAACGTCACCGCCCAATTCAGCAAACAGCACAACCGTTTCACCTACACCCATGACTCTGCGCGCTACTACTACGACTACGATCTGGAAAAATGGGAAACCGCCCAAGCCAACTACGACATCGAAACATCCGACCGCCGTTCCCGCCTCGGCTTCGAGCGCGGCTCTTCCTGGCTCCAGTTCCGCGGCCAGCAGCGCATCAACCAGGACTTGCGCGCCACCGGCACCGTACAGCTGGGCTACTATAAAAACGACCTGAATCTGACCGAAGCCAACGTCGCCCTCGACCTGCGCAACGTCGGCAGCATCTCCTTCGGCAAACAGTTCCTGCACTCGGGCTACGTCACCCGCACCGGCACCTACTACCCGCTCGAACACTTCGGCAACGCCTCCATCCGCGCCGACTACACCGGCGTGCCCGAGTTGCAGGTCAGCGCCTACCACCTCTTCCCCTCGCAGGACGACGTGCGCAAAACCGACAACGTCAACGAAATCCAAGGCAACGGCATTTCCGCCACCTACCGCCTGCGCATCGCTCCCGACCACAGCATCCGCTTCGGCGCGGGCTACACCCAAAGCAAACGCAATTCCGCCGATAACGTCAAATGGGCATCGAAAAAGAAACACGCCGCCGCAGGTTCGATCGAATACAAATACCGCGATTTCACCATCGCCGGCGACATCGGCTATGAAAAAGAGAAAATCGACATCGCCACACTGGGACAAGCCCGCTCGCGCTATTACGGCCTGAAAGCCGAATACGCCTTCACACCGCGCTTCAAAATGGCGGCAGGCTACGGCGTGAAAAACACCAAGAAAACCGCAGGCTCGCTGGGCGCGTTCAACACCAACGCCGCATGGAACCAGCCCAACTTCATCGCCGCCAACGAAGAATACGTCTTCCCGAAAATCAAGCGCCGCAAAGCCTACCTGAAAGCCGACTACGACCTGCGCGAAAACGTCACCCTCTACGGCCGCGCCGATGTGGAAACGGTGAAAAACTACGTCGACGACGGCGAGTTCTCCAAACGCCGCCACAACGAATTCACCAGCGGCATTTCCCTGACTTTCTAACCGCCACCGCATACACCCGCACCGGCTGCAAACGCAGGCAGGCCGTCTGAACACCATCAAGACGGCCTGTTTGCACACTGTGGCGCACGCCCGCAGCCTGCGATAGGAACACCGGAGAACACCATGAAAAAAACAAAACTGTCCCTGCTGCTGGCGCTGGCGCTGGCGCTGAGCGCCCCGCAGATCGTTCAGACGGCCTCAGCTGCCGAAAGCAGCGAGCGCCCCGCCAACCCCTACGCCGCAGAATACGGCTATCCCGCAACCCGCGTCAGCCAAGATGAAACCGACCGCTTCGAAACCGGCGAATACGGCGATCCCGGCCTGCGCACCAACGGCCGCAACGAAACCACCGATCCCGACATCCGCAAACTCAAACGCGACGACGGCATCGAGCGCTACTACCGCGATACCCACGTCGACAAATACCGCTGGCTGGAAAACGTCGACCGCATTGAACCCGAACACCGCTACGAAACCAGCGAAGACCGCAAGCGCAACCTCTTCGGTACCAACTGGGAAGACCCCGAACTCGACAAACGCCGCACCGGCATGGAAACCGTGCGCAACGAGCAGGGCGAAGTGGATAAATGGGTGAACGCGCAAAACGAAGCCACCCACAACTATCTGAACAAAATCCCCTATATCCAGGAAATCGGCAAACGTATCGACAAGCTGATGGATTATGAATACCTGTATTTCGATTACGACCGTGAATACGGCAAACTCCATTACGCCCGCTACCCCGACGGCTATTTCCGCCTGAGCAAAAAAGGCGCCGACGGCAAATCCCAAGTCATTCTCGACGAAAAAGAACTTTCCAAAGACGGCTACACCCAGATTGTCAACTACGCACTCAATAGCAACGGCAAATATTTCGCCTACGCCACCCGCGACGGCGCTTCGGATACCGACCACAAAGAGCTGTATGTGCTCGATACCGAAACCCTGAAAACCCGCCACATCACCACCAATATCCATGTGATGGATGTCGGCGGCTCGTACGGCTATCCACTGGAGTGGAAAGACAACAACAATCTGTATTACGTCCGCTCACACGGCGGCTGGACGGATCTGATGCTGCACCGGATGGACAAAAACGAGTTCAACGACCCGATTATTATGAAGGCGTCGGACTACGACATGACGCCCGACAGCTTCTGGATTGAAGACGACCGCTATCTGATGGTGCAGGGCTCTTTGGGCAGCATCAGCGACACCCTGCTGCTGAAGGATTTGAAAACCGGCCGCTGGATTCAGATCCACAACCGCAAGATGTACGACAAAATCAACAAAGCGGATGCGTTTACCAACTATACCGCCGCCAAGTTCGTCCGCCTGGATGGCAATTATATCTATGTGATTTCCGAAGATAATTCCGAATTTGGCGAACTTCTGAAAATCGACATCCGCAGTCCGCAGAGAAAACGCGAAGTGGTGATTCCCGCGCGCGAAAACCACCGCCTGACTGCCGGCGTGTACCAAAGCGGCCACTATCTGATGCAGTATTACTCTGCCGGTTACGATTCGCTGGCACTGTTTGACGAAAACGGCAAATTCGTCCGCGACATCACCCCGGTTGCCGGCGGCAACATCAGCAGCCTGACCGCCTACGACTCCGGCGACAAAGACGCCGAAAACAACCGCCCCAAAGGCACGCTCGCGGCCAACGAAAAAGACTACAAGCGCTATGTGTGGTTCTACTACCAAAACAAGGTAACGCCGGCCACCACCTACCGCTACAACGTTGAAGAAGACAAATTCTTCGGCGTCAAACGCCGCGATACCATTCCTTTCGATACCGACAAATACGAAATGCGCACCGTATCCTATCCGTCCAAAGACGGCACCATGGTGCCCATCGTGATCAGCCACAAAAAAGGGCTGAAACTCGACGGCAAAAACCCGACCATTCTCTACGGTTACGGCGGTTTCAACGTCGATGCCTACCAGGGCAACTTCAACACCACAGCCGCAGCCTGGATGCAGAACGGCGGCGTTTACGCCACCGCCGGCCTGCGCGGCGGCAAGGAGTACGGTTCCAAATGGCACGACGCGGGCAAGCAGCTCAACAAGCAAAACGTTTTTGACGACTTTATCGCCGCCGGTGAATTCCTGATTAAGGAAGGCTATACCTCCAAAGACTACCTGTCGATTTCCGGCGGTTCCAACGGCGGTTTGCTGGTCGGCGCGACCATGGTTCAGCGTCCCGACCTGTTCCGTGTCGCCATTCCCGAAGTCGGCGTGCTCGATATGCTGCGCCACGACAAAATGTACCGCACCGACTACTGGATCAACGAATACGGTATGGCTGAAGACAGCAAAGCGATGTACCAGAAACTGCTGTCCTACTCGCCGTATCACAACGTGCGCGACGGCGTCTGCTACCCCTCCACCATGGTGATGACGTCCAAGCGCGACGACCGCGTGGTACCGTCGCATTCCTACAAATTCGCCGCCATCCTGCAGGAGAAGCAGTCGTGCATGCGGCCGGTATTCCTCTACGCAGCCGAGCGTCACGGCCACGGTGACAACACCCGTGCGGAAACCAAGCGCGAGATGAAGGAAAAATTCGCCTTTATCCTGCACGAAATGGGCGTGAAGTCACTGCCGCCCGTTCCCGACAAAGAGCCTCAGGCGCAGGAAAAGAAATAAAGTATCCCTTGCTTTCAGACGGCCTGAAACCGCAGCAAACGGTTTCAGGCCGTTTTTGTAGGCGTCGGAACGCATGGCCGGAAAACGGAATAAGGCCGTCTGAAAACACCAAACAGGCTGAGACCTTTGCAAAATCCCCCCAAATCCCCTAAATTACCACCAAGATATTTAGGGGATTTCTCATGAGCACCTTCTTCCGGCAAACCGCACAAGCCATGATTGCCAAACACATCGACCGCTTCCCACTATTGAAGTTGGATCAGGTGATTGATTGGCAGCCGATCGAACAATACCTGAATCGTCAAAGAACCC
>NZ_JBKGTW010000036.1:0-22571 GCF_046546535.1 Neisseria sp. WLZKY-1 | reverse complement strand
CTTTTAGCGTGCCATCACGGCATGAGTAGGGAGAATAAAATTAGGTTTATTAAGGATTATTTATCAATTAAATCTTAGGCTCAGCCTCCATTTTGTTACTTAGTGCGTTGCTTCTCTGATTTAGCAGTAAATTTGTTACTTATGCCTGCCATGACGGAAATCCTGTGTCGGATAAGAATGAGGCCGTCTGAACGCGGATTTTCCGCTTTCAGACGGCCTTTTCGCTTTATTGTAGGCGGTGCTGTTCTTCGGTAACGGCTTTGACGATATCGGTGCCGAACAGGGCGTTGACGTCGGTTTCGTCGAAAACGTATTTTTCGTTGCAGAAGTCGCAGTCGATTTCGATGCTGCCCTGCTCTGCCACCACCGAGCCGACTTCTTCGCCGCCGAGCATCAGCAGCATGTCGCTGACTTTGCCGCGCGAGCAGGTACAGGCGAATTCGAGGGTGTCGGGCTCGAAGACGCGCGGCGGGGTTTCGTGGAACAGACGATAGAGAAGGTGTTGTGCGTCCAAATCCAGCAGTTCGTGGCTGCCGACGGTGTCGGCCAGCGCGGTAACGTGCTCCCAGGCTTCTTGGTCGAGTTCTTCTTCGGGCAGGCGTTGCAGGAGCAGGCCGGCGGAGGTGTGTTCGTCGGCGGCGAGGGTGATATGGGTTTCGAGCTGTTCGGAGCGCAGCATGTAGCCTGTGAGCATTTCGGCGATGCTGCCGCCTTCGAGGGGGACGACGCCCTGCCAGGGCTCGCCTTCCTGCGGTTGCAGGGTGATGGCGAATACGCCGTTTTCGCCGAGCAGTTCGCGCAGGGTTTCCTTATCGCCGATGGCGGCGGTTTCGTCCCAGCGGGCGGTGGCGCGGCAGGTTTGTTCGGAGGTGGCTTCGACTACCAGCATTTTCAGACGGCCTTGTCCCTGCACTTGGACGGTGAGCGTGCCTTCGATTTTCAGGTTGCTCGACAGGAGGGCGCCTGCGGCGAGAAGTTCACCCAGCGCGCGGCGCACGGCGGCGGGATAGTGTTTTCGGCCGACGATGTGCTGCCAGACGTTTTCCAGCCGCACATGCAGGCCGCGCACGGGCATATCGTCGAAAATAAAGCGGGTTCGCAAATCTTGGGATGGTGTTTTCATGTTTGTCTTTCTTCGGATGGTGGGACGGCGGTTTCAGACGGCCTGATGCGGCTGCGTGCGGACAGACTGCTGTCCGCAAAAACGGGGATTCCGACACCACGTAAGGCCTTGCCGCCGCGAACCCGCGCCATATGGCTGTGGGGCGGAGAAAAATCAAGGGGCGCGGTGCGGGAATGGTTTCGGGCGGAGAAGCCCGCGCTATCCGATCGGCTTCTCCGCTGTGCGCTGCCGGTTTGCCGGACATGAAAAATCCCGCCTGCGGCGGGCGCGGGCGGGACGGGCGTATCCGAAGCGGAATCAGCCTTTTTTACCGGTAACGGTGGCAACGGCCAGATTGGAGTCGCGTTTCAGGGCGACGCTGGTAACACCTTCGGGATATTTGATGTCGGACAGGTGCAGGATGTCGCCGGCAACCACTTCGCCGCAATCCAGTTCCAAAGAGGAAGGGATGTTTTTCGGATCGACGATAACTTCCACGCTGCTGGTTAGCAGGGAAACGCGGCCGCTTTGCAGTTTGACGGCTTTGGATTTTTCCGCGTTGATAACGGCGATCGGCAGGCGCATTTTCAGCGGTTTGTTGACATCGACCGCTTGGAAATCGATGTGCAACACTTGGCGTCGGAAGGGATGGATTTGGAAATCGCGCACGATAACGTCTTGGGTTTTGCCGTCTACGGCCAGCTTGATCAGGCTGGTATGGAAGGATTCTTTTTCCAGCGCGTAGAACATGGTTTTGTGGTCTACGGCGATGGCAACGGCTTCCTGGTTGTCGCCGTAGAGCACGGCGGGAACTTGGCCTTCGCGACGCAGGCGGCGGCTCGCACCTGTGCCATGTGCTTCGCGAACGGTAGCTTGTACTTCGTATGACATGATAAAAGTCCTTTTTGGATTAAAGAAATAAAGCCGTCTTCTACCGCGACCAGTTTCAGACGGCATGGGTTTACGGCAGCAGCATGCCGCCGTTGGTCAGCACATCTTCGTTGAAAAGATATGAGACGGATTCTTCGTTGCTGATGCGGCGCACAGTTTCGGCCAAGAGTCCGGCAATCGAAACCTGGCGGACGCGGCCACAGCGCAGTGCGGCATCAGACAGGGGAATGGTGTCGGTCACGACGATTTGGTCGATGTCGGACGAAGCGATGCGCTCGGCCGCCTCACCGGAAAAAACCGGATGGGTGGCATAGGCCAGCACGCGCGACGCGCCGCGCTCTTTCAGGGCGGAAGCGGCTTTGCACAGAGTGTTGGCGGTGTCGATCATGTCGTCGACAATCAGGCAGGTGCGGTCTTGGATCTCACCGATGATGTTCATCACTTCGGCCACATTGGCTTTCGGACGGCGTTTGTCGATGATGGCCAAATCGGCGTTCAGGGCTTTGGCCATGGCGCGGGCGCGCACCACGCCGCCGACATCGGGGCTGACGACGGTCAGGTTTTCGATGTTTTGGCGCTGCACGTCGTTCAAGAGTATCGGGGTGGCGTAAATATTGTCTACGGGAATATCGAAAAAGCCCTGAATCTGGTCGGCATGGAGATCGACGGTAAGAATGCGGTCGATGCCTGCGCTGTGCAGCATATTGGCTACCAGTTTGGCGGAAATCGGCACGCGCGCGGAGCGCGGACGGCGGTCTTGGCGGGCATAGCCGAAATAGGGAATGGCGGCGGTAATCCTGCCGGCAGACGCGCGTTTGAGGGCGTCGGCCATGGTGAGGATTTCCATCAGGTTGTCGTTGGTCGGCGCGCAGGTAGGCTGGAGGATAAACACGTCGCGGCCGCGCACGTTTTCCAAAAGTTCGACGGCCACTTCGCCGTCTGAAAATTTGCTTACCGATGCGTTACCGATGGAAATATCGAGATGTTTTACCACGTTGGCAGCCAATTTCGGATTGGCATTGCCGGTAAAGACCATCAAACTGTCAGCCATATCTTCCTCGCTTGGAATGGGGTGGGTCATGTGCAATTTAGGAAACATCGCGGGCTTCCTTTATGTTTGGTTGCGGGCGCGGCGGCATTATACGCACCAAAAACAACGCAGCCAAACAAAAAATTACACAAAATATCTTTACCGACAACCTGCAAAAACAAAAGCGTGGGACGAATCACACGCTTTTGTATCTGGCTGGGGATGTAGGACTCGAACCTACGCATGCCGGATTCAGAATCCGGTGCCTTAACCAACTTGGCGAATCCCCAAAACTTGTCGGAATTTGGAAACTGGCTGGGGATGTAGGATTCGAACCTACGAATGCCGGAATCAAAATCCGGTGCCTTAACCAACTTGGCGAATCCCCAAAATCTTGCGGAGTGTTGTGGCTGGGGATGTAGGATTCGAACCTACGAATGCCGGAATCAAAATCCGGTGCCTTAACCAACTTGGCGAATCCCCAATTTTCCGCCCGCAAAAGCAGGCGCGTCGAAGGGGGCGGATTATGTTTGCTTTCGGCGGGTCTGTCAAGACCGATTTGCCGTTTTTTCAGACGGCCTGACAACGCAGCGGGTGCTCGGCCAAACCTGCCGTGCACCAACTTTCAAGCTGTTCGGGCAGACGGCTGCGTACCGCTTCGGCTTCGTCCGCACTGCCGAACGACAAAAACAGGCAGGCGCCAGAGCCGGTCATGCGCGGGCTACCGTAATCCTGCAGCAGCCTGAACACGGCGGCCACCGGCGGATATTGCGCCAGCACCACCGCCTGCATGTCGTTGCGAAAGGGTTGCAGCGCGGCAAAAGACGGCGTGGCGCATGGGGCGCTGTTGCGCGGCAGGTCGGGATGGGCGAACACGGCGGGCGTGGCAACGTGCACGTTCGGGCGCACCAGCACATACCATTGCGGCGGCAGCGGCAGCGGCGTGAGGATTTCGCCGATGCCGCGGGCAAAGGCGCTTTGGCCGAACAGGAAAAACGGCACGTCCGCACCCAGCGTCAGACCGATTTTTTGCAGCGTGTCTGACGGCAGGTTCAAATCCCACAGGCGGTTGAGCGCCATCAGCACGGTGGCCGCGTCGGAGCTGCCGCCGCCCAGACCGCCGCCCGTCGGGATGCGTTTTTCGACGCGGATGTCCGCGCCTTTCAAACAGCCGGAAAAGTTTTGCAGCGCCCGTGCCGCGCGCACGCACAAATCCTGCTCGGGCGGCACGTCCGGGAGCGGCGTGTGCAACACGATACGGCCGTCACCACGCGGCTCGATATACAGGGTGTCCTGCAAATCAATCAGAGTGAAGATGCTTTCGAGCTCGTGATAACCGTCGGCGCGGCGGCCGGTGATGCGCAGGTCGAGATTGAGTTTGGCGGGGGCAGGAAAGGCCGGTTCTTGTGCACTCCTCTCCATTACACGCCTCCTCTGGCGGCGCACTGTTTCGGCGCACCGCCGCCGTTTTCAGACGACCTCATGCTGTCGAACACCAGCCGCAACGACATTTTGCCGTCGGTCAGCGCCAGAACGCGCACTGTTCCGTCTTCGCGTGCCTGACGGCTGATATTCCAACCTGCCTGCATCAGGCTGCCGTCGGCAGCGGTTTGGTGCGGGATGTCCGCCGCCCACTGCCCGTTTGCCCATGTATCGAGATATTGCAGCGGCAGGGCGAAGCCGAGCAGGCGGCTGCTCAATTCCTGCACGCTCGCGGCCTCGAAGCGCTCGCCTTTGCTGTTGACGGCCAACACGCCCTGCGCGTCACGGCAGAGTTGGCCGAGGGTATTGCCCAGCGGGGTGTTGATGTCGATGGTCTGCACGCCGTTTTGCCGCATCCAGTCGAAATTGGCATACGAGCCTTTGCCCTCTGCCTGCACGGCCAGGCGGCCTTCGGCGGAAAAATCGGGGATGTCGCGCGGCGGCTGCCATCGGGTTTGCACGTTCTGCAAACCGGCGCAGGCAGACAGCAGCAGGGCGGCACAAAGGGCGGGAAGGGGTTTATTCATCAGATTTCCTGTCGGTTTGCGGCCGTCTGAAAAAGAGCGGGAAGGCTTTTCAGACGGCCTGTCGGGGTTGTCCGACTGCGTTTGAGGCCGTCTGAAAAGGCAAGCGTTCTTTCAGACGGCCTTTGCTTATTCTTCAAGCAGCGGATGCTTGCCGCCAAAATGCCGTTACCGCTTTGCGCTTGGATTTTCTGTCAGGTACAGCGGTTCGGCTGTCGGGATGTTTGGCTGGATAGCCGCGGTGCATCGCAGGCGGGAAGCACAAAACGGCAGCGCGGTTCACGGCCGGTTTGGTCTGAAAGGGACATCAGGCAAAAGGCCGTCTGAAAACCCGTTTTCCTTGCATAACGGGTTTTCAGACGGCCTTTCGGGTTTTATTTGCCGTTCAGTTTCTTGGTGGCGGCTTTGTCTACTTGGCAGTTTTGGAACAGGATGGTCTGGTTGCCTTTGGGCAGTCCGCCGTCCACCGCGTCGGCCTGCATCAGGATTTTGCCGTTGGCGGAAGTGAGGCTGTTCGGGTCGGCTTTGTCGGTAATCCAAGTGAGGCCTTCGCCGTAGTAGCTGTTTTGTTTTTTGCCGTTGGTGTCGTTCATCACGCGGCGCAGGTTGGGGGTGAGTTCCGTGCCGACTTTGATTTGGGTAACGACGGTTTCGTCGTTTTTGATGCCGTACATGGCGTTGAGGTTGCGTTTGCCCTGCTGGCTGTCGCAAACGTAGGCCACTTCCACTTTTTTATCGAGGCTGTTGACTTCGGCGAGCATCAGTACTGGAGTGTTGTCGGACAGATCGGCCAGCGGTTTTTTGCCGCTGTTTTTGCCTGCGGCCTGTGCGCCTGCGCCGGCCAGTGCCAGAGCGGCGAAAGCGGCGGCAATCAGTTTTTTGTTCTGCATAAATGTCTCCTGCGGGTGGTTGGAAAACGAAAGGGCGTATTGTAAAGAAGATTGTGTCAGCGAAATACCGCTTTGTGTAAATCAGCGTTTTTTGAAAACGATGTCCCACACGCCGTGTCCCAGCCGTTTGCCGCGCGCTTCGAATTTGGTTTCGGGGCGGTAGGCGGGCGTGGGGGCGTAGGCTGCGGCGGTGTTTTGCAGTTCGGCAAAGCCGCTCAGCACTTCCAGCATCTGCACGGCGTATTCTTCCCAGTCTGTCGCCAGATGGAGGTAGCCGCCGCTTTTGAGTTTGGGCAGCAGTTTGGCGGCGAAGGGGGCTTGGATGAGGCGGCGTTTGTTGTGCCGTTTTTTGTGCCAGGGGTCGGGGAAGAAGATGTGGATGCCGTCGAGGCTGCCGTCGGCCAGCATGTTTTCGACGACTTCGACGGCGTCGTGGCGCATGACGCGGATGTTGCGGATTTCCTGCTCGTCGATGAGTTTCAGCAGGTTGCCGACGCCGGGGCCGTGTACGTCGATGGCGAGGAAGTCTTTTTCGGGCAGGCGGCGGGCGATTTCGGCAGTGGCGGTGCCCATGCCGAAGCCGATTTCGAGGATTTTCGGCGCGGCGCGGCCGAAGGCTTGGTTTAAATCGGCGGGGGCGTTTTGGTAGTCGAAGCCGTATTGCGGCCACAGGGTGTCGATGGCGCGCTGTTGAGCGGCGGTCATGTGGCCTTGGCGCAGGACGAAGCTGCGGATGGCGCGGGGGTGTTCTGCTTGGATGGTTTCTTGTTCGCTCATAATGGTCGGGGCGTGATTGAGGCCGTCTGAACGTTTTCAGACGGCCTTAGGGGCTGTTGACAATCAGCCTTGCGGCGGTGTTTTTGGCAAAAAATACCCGCCTGCCGCGTCAAAAATGCTCGTAAGGTATCCAACCTTACTGCGCTTTTTTCCTTGCATTCGGGCATTTTTTACTCAAAAAACCGTCTCGCAAGCTAATTGTCAACAGCCCCTAGGGATTTATAACACGGTGTGCGGCGGTTCGTAGTCGAGGATGTCGCGGATTTTGTTGGCTTCGTCGACGAGGACGACTTTGGGGCGGTGGGCGGAAATTTCGGGTTCGGACAGCATGACGTAGGACATGATGATGACGATGTCGCCCTTTTGTACCAGCCGTGCCGCCGCGCCGTTGAGGCAGACGACGCCGCTGCCGCGCTCGCCGGCGATGGTGTAAGTTTCGAGGCGTGCGCCGTTGTTGTTGTTGACGATTTGTACTTTTTCGTTGACGAGTATGCCTGCGGCGTCGAGCAGGTCGGGGTCTACCGTGATGCTGCCGACGTAGTTCAAATCGGCTTCGGTAACGGCGGCGCGGTGGATTTTGCCGCCGAGCATGGTGCGGAACATGGGTTTCCTTAATTTGGTGGTTCGACAATGTTTTCAGACGGCCTTTGTCTGTTTGGAGGCCGTCTGAAAGCAAAAAGGGCGGCATTATAACGCCAACTGTGCTCTCAGCCAGCGCAGATAGTCTTTGCTGCCGCCGCTAACGGGCAGCATCAGGATTTGCGGACAGTCGTAGCTGCTGCGGGCGCGGACGGTTTTGGCCACTTTTTTGAACAGGCTGCGCGCGCTTTTGACGGTGATGCGGATTTCGTCGTCGCGGCAGGTTTCGCCCATCCAGACATATTGGCTGACGATGTTTTCATACTGCACGCAGGCGGCGAGGCGTTTTTCCAGCAGGGCGCGGCCGATGTTTTCCGCTTCGGTGCGGTTAGGCGCAGTAATCAGGACGACGGCGGTTTTGAAGCGGGGCATTTCAGACGGCCTCTTTGAAGTTGAGCACCGGCCAGCCTTTTTCCTGCGCCTCGCGCAGCAGTTCGGCATCGGGGTTGACGGCGACGGGTTCGTCGACCAGCCGCAGCAGCGGCAAATCGTTTTTCGAGTCGCTGTAAAAATAGCTTTTGCCGTAGTCGGCGAGGCTTGCGCCGCGTGCGGAGAGCCATTGGTGCAGGCGGGTGATTTTGCCTTCTTTCAGGCTGGGGATGCCGACATAACGGCCGGTGTAGCGGCCGTCTGCGTCGGTTTCGAGCTGCGTGCCGATAACGTTGTCTATGCCGAACAGGCGGCAGATGGGGCGGATGATGAATTCGTTGGTGGACGAGATAACCAGCAGCTCGTCGCCCGCATCGCGGTGGCTCTGCACCAGCATTTTCGCCATCGGCGCGATGTGCGGCTCGATAAATTCGGCACTGAATTCGCGGTGCATTTCGTCCAGCTCGGCGCGGGAGAAATTTTTCAGCGGCGCGAGGTGGAAGGCGAGGAATTCGTCGATGTCGAGACAGCCGTTTTGGTAGTCGCGGTAAAACTTGTCGTTCTGCGCGCGGGTGTATTCGACGTCGACCAAGCCTTTTTTCATCAGATACTGCGGCCAGGCGTGGTCGGAATCGGTGTTGATCAGGGTGTTGTCCAAATCGAAGATGGCGAGGTTTTTCATACGGCGTCCTGTTGGGTGAGCAGCCGCCGCAAGAGCGGCAGGGTGAGGCGGCGGCGGGTGGTGGCAGTGTAGAGGCAGAGGGTGTCGAGCATCTGCACCAGGCTGTCCATGTCGCGCTGCCAGTAGTTGAGCAGATAGCGGAAGATTTCGTCGTCCACTTCGAGCTGGCGCGCCCGCGCCATGCCGGCCAGGGCGGCGATTTTTTCTTCGTCGGACAGGGGTTTGATGTCGTAAACGAGGCAGTAGCCCATGCGGGTGCGCAAATCTTCGCGCACGGCAAGCTGCGCGGGCGGTACGTCGGCGGCAAGCAGCAGGCGGCCGCGGCCGCTGTTGCGGAAACGGTTGAAGATTTCAAACAGCAAGGCCTGTTCGCCGTCGTTCAGCCTGTCGGCCTGATCGACGGCGAGATAGTCGGCTTCGAGGGCAGAATCGTCCAGCGGCATGGTTTGCGCGTCGATATAGCGCGCGTCTGCACCCTGCTCCGCCGCCTGCCCCGCCCATGCCCGCAGCAGGTGGCTTTTGCCCGTGCCCGCCGCGCCCCAGACGTAAACAAACTGATCGCGCGCCTGTTGCAGGACAAACACCAGCTCGCGGTTGGCACTGCCGAGGAATTTGTCAAACCCCGGATAGTCGCGGCGGGCAAAGTCGAAAATCAGTTGGTTCACGGGCGGCCTGCTCGGATGGAAAAAACCGCGCGATTGTAGCCCCTTTCGCGCGGCTCTCAAAATCAGGCCGTCTGAAAACGCGGTTTCAGACGGCCTTATGCCTGTGTCCGGCCATAAATGTGAAATACGGCAGACCGGATTTGCATTCCCAAAACCGGAAAGGCCGTCTGAAAAACAGATTCTGGCAAGGCAAAACCTCTTTTCAGACGGCCTGCCGCCGCGCTTACAGGTTACAATCCGCGCTTTTTGCCTCAAGCGGAAGTTTTCCATGATTCAAACCCTTCTCGATTTTATCCTGCATATCGACGTCCATCTGGCCGAACTGGCCGCACAGTACGGCGCATGGATTTACGGCCTGTTGTTTCTGATTGTGTTCTGCGAAACGGGGCTAGTGGTTACGCCCTTTCTGCCGGGCGATTCGCTGCTGTTTGCCGCCGGTGGCATTGCGGCGGTAGGCGGCATGAACGTCCATGTGATGGTGCTGCTGCTGTTTGCCGCCGCCGTGTTGGGCGACGCGGCGAATTTTGCCGTCGGCAAATACTTCGGCGCGAAACTGTTTGCCAATCCCGATTCCAAAATCTTCCGCCAAAGCCATCTGGCGAAAACCCATGCCTTCTACGAAAAATACGGCGGCAAAACCATCATCATCGCCCGCTTCGTGCCCATTGTGCGCACCTTCGCGCCCTTTGTCGCGGGCATGGCCGACATGCACTACGGCCGCTTCATCCGCTACAACATCATCGGCGCGGCCTTGTGGGTGGTGCTGTTTTCCTACGCGGGCTATTTTTTCGCCAACATCCCGCTGGTGAAACAAAACCTGAGCCTGGTGCTGGCGGCGATTATTGTCGTTTCCCTGCTGCCGGCGGTGATTGAAATCGTCAGGGCGAAGCGGGCGGGCAGGCAACGCGGCAGTTGAGGCCGTCTGAAAACGGAATCCCAACGAAATGAAAACGCCGAAACAAAAAGAACGACACGCAAAACGTGTCGTTCTTTTTGTTTCAGGCTATCTAAACCAACTCAGCCGCCGCAGACGCCGCAGCAGCCGCTTTCGGTTTTCTCGCCTTTGTCGTTATCGACGACGGGCAGCTCCACCTCTTCTTTCTGCTGCGGCTGTTCGTTGTCGTAGGTGTCGACTTTGATTTTGTTTTCTTCCTGGCTCATTGCTGAATCCTTTCTGTGTTTAGGGTTGGAAACGGGCGCATTGTAAGGCAAAAGCAAGGTTCAGCCCACTATGGCCTCCGCTTTCGGGATAGTGCTTTTCAAAGGCCGTCTGAAAGGCGCGGATACTTTTTCAGACGGCCTTAGGGACTGTCGACAATTGGCATTGCGGCGGATTTTGCGCCATAAAACGGCATCTGCCACGTTGAAAACACTCGCCTATGGGCGGCATAGGCTCGCATTTTCGCCTTGCATCTGCCGCTTTCTGACGCAAAATCCGCTTCACAAACCAATTGTCAACAGCCCCAGCACTATTTGCCGTCTTCGCTGTCGAGGAAGCTTTTCAGGCGGTCGCTGCGGGTTGGGTGGCGCAGCTTGCGCAGGGCTTTGGCCTCGATCTGGCGGATGCGCTCGCGGGTAACGTCGAACTGTTTGCCCACTTCTTCCAGCGTGTGGTCGGTGTTCATGTCGATGCCGAAACGCATGCGCAGCACTTTGGCTTCGCGCGGAGTCAGGCTTTCGAGCACGTCGGCGGTCACTTCGCGCAGGCTGGAATACATGGCCGCTTCGGCGGGGGCGACGTTGTTCACGTCTTCGATGAAGTCGCCCAAGTGCGAATCGTCGTCGTCGCCGATGGGGGTCTCCATGGAAATTGGCTCTTTGGCGATTTTCATGATTTTGCGGATTTTGTCTTCCGGCATTTCCATCAGTTCGGCCAGTTTGGCGGAATCGGGGTCTTCGCCGTGTTCCTGCAAATACTGGCGCGAGATGCGGTTCATTTTGTTGATGGTTTCGATCATGTGCACGGGAATGCGGATGGTGCGCGCCTGGTCGGCAATCGATCGGGTGATGGCCTGGCGTATCCACCATGTGGCGTAGGTGGAGAATTTGTAACCGCGCCGGTATTCGAATTTGTCCACCGCTTTCATCAGGCCAATGTTGCCCTCTTGAATCAAATCAAGAAACTGCAGGCCGCGGTTGGTGTATTTTTTGGCGATGGAAATAACAAGGCGCAGGTTGGCCTGAATCATTTCTTCTTTCGCCCGCGCGGTTTCGCGCTCGCTGCTCTGCATGTTTTTGCTGATCTCCTTCAATTCTTCGATGGAAATCTGCGCGGTTTTTTCCATTTCAGCCACTTCGGTCTGTTTTTCCAAAATGGCGTGGCGGAAACGTTCGAGCGCGTTGCTCCACGCGTGTTTTCTGCCGATTTCGCCTTCCAGCCAGTCCAAATTGGTGATGTTGGGTAGGAACTGGCTGATGAAGTAGTCCCTGTCCATCTGCACGCGGTCGAGGCAGATATCGCGGATTTCGCGCTCAAGCTTGCGGATGTTGTCGACTTTTTGCCGTAGGTTGTTGCTCAGGTTTTCGATTTGGCGGGTGGCAAAGCGCACTTCCAAGAGTTTGTGGGCGATGGCGTCGCGGTGTTTCAGATAGTCGGGATGGCGGCTGTTGTGTTCTTTGAGCGCCGCAATCATCAGGCCGTAGCTGTCGCTGATGCCCGAGAAATGCGCCAGCACTTCCTGTTTGAGTTCTTCGAGGTTGATGCTTTCTAGGTTTTCTTCGGAAGATTCATCTTCGTCGCCCTCTTCTCCGTCGCCCTCTTCTTCGGCCGCGGCGGCACGATCGGACGGTTTGCTGCCCGGCGGGATGATTTCCAAATCGCTCACGCCCAGTTCGTGCATCAGCACTTCGTTGGGATCGAGGATGGCTTCGACGACGTCGTCGACTTTGATTTCGTCAGCGCGGATTTTTTCAATCAGATCGAGGATTTCGGCGATGGAACCCGGGCAGGCGGAAATCGCCTGTATCATGTTTTTCAACGCGTTTTCGATCTTTTTGGCGATGATGATTTCGTCTTCGCGCGTCAGCAGATCAACCTGACCCATTTCGCGCATATACATGCGCACGGGGTCGGTGGTACGGCCAAACTCGGAGTCGGCGCTCGACAATGCCGCCTCGGCCTCTTCGACGGCGTCGTCGTCGGTCATGCCGGTGCCGCTGTCGTTCATCAGCAGGGTGTCGGCATCGGGTGCTTCTTCGGTAACCTGGATGCCCAAGCCCTGAATCATGTTGACGATGTTGTCGATTTGCTCGGCATCGGACATATCGTCGGGCAGGGCATCGTTGATTTCGGCGTAGGTGATGTAGCCGCGCTCTTTGCCCTGCAAAATCAGCAGACGCAGGCGCTGGCGCTGTTCTTCGGGGGTCAGCGGACGGTTTTCGTCTTCCCGTTCTTCGTAGTCTTGGGGTTCTTGCTTGCTCATGTTCTCATTCCGTGGGTTTTTTGTGCGGCGGGCAAAGGGGGCGGGTGTTCTGCTTCGGTGCAGCTTGGGGACAGGTCTGCCGCGCCGTTGGAAAAACGGCCTGCCATAGCGCATGTCGGCTTTCAGGCCCGATGGGGTTTGTTGCCGCCAAATAATGCCGCCGCGCGGAAAAAACAAGGGCGCGGCGGCAAAATATGGCGGAGCGGGACGGCGGATTATAGCGGATAGACAGGCCACCTGAAAGTTTCAGACGGCCTCTTCGGGCGCGTTTTTTATTTTTAAAGAAACCAGTTACGCAGGCTGTCGAGGCCGCCGTGGCCGATGCACAAATCCGCCGCCTGCCGTGTTTTCGGTTTGGCATGGTAGGCAATGCCGCAACCGGCCTCGCGCAGCATGGGGATGTCGTTCGCGCCGTCGCCGACGGCGATTACCTGCTCAGGGCGCAGGCCGAGTTTTTCGCGGTATTCGCGCAGGAGCCGCGCTTTGGCTTCGGCGTCGATGATGCGCCCGTTCAGACGGCCTGTCAGTCTGCCGTCTGCCGTTTCCAGCACGTTGGCAAAGGCGTAGTCCAAGCCCAGCCGCGTTTGCAGGCGGTCGGTGAAAAAGGTGAAGCCGCCCGACACCAGCATGAATTTCACGCCGTGTTTTTTGCACTCGGCCAACAGGTATTCCGCGCCGGGCGAGAGTTGCAGCACATGGTCGTACACGTCTTGCAACACGCTTTCGGGCAGCCCCGCCAGCAGGCCGACGCGCTCGCGCAGCGACTGCTCGAAATCGATTTCGCCGCGCATGGAGCGTTCGGTAATTTCCGCCACCCGCTCTTTCAAACCCGCGCCGGCGGCGATTTCGTCGACGCATTCGATGGTAATCAGCGTCGAATCCATATCGCTGACAATCAGCCCGAAATCCGCAAAGGGCACGGCGGGCAACACGGCATAATCAATCTGCCGCGCGTCAAAGGCAGCCACGGCTTCGGGCGGCAGAACGTAACCGGGTTCGACAACAAAGCGCCGCACGCGCTCGGGAAACGGGCTTTCAGACGGTCTCAGCCCGTTTAAAAACGGCAGGTTGCAGCAGGCGATATCGGGGTGTTGCAAAACAAGGTGGTGCGTCATGGCCTTCCTTTTCTATCTCCTTAATATATGGAAAGAGGCCGTCTGAAAGGGCTTTCAGACGGCCTTTGTTTAGAGTGTATTGACAATCAACGTTGCAGCGGTGTTTTTGCCTGCCGCGTGTCAACACACCCTAGGGGCTGTTGACATTCAGCTTGCGAAGCGGTTTTTGAGGAAAAATTCGCGGATGCAAGGAAAAAAGCACAGCAAGATTGGACATCTTGCGAGCATTTTTGACGCGGCAGGCGCGGATTTTTACCAAAAACACCGCCACAAGGCTGATTGTCAACAGACCCTAGATCTCAGCCGACAAACGCCTGCGGGTTGGCGCGGATAAAGCGCATCAGCAGCTGGTCGAGCGGCCGGCAGTTTTCCAGCAGGTAAAACTCGTCGTCGAATTTTTCCAGCGGGTTGTCGCGGTAGGAATCGCAGAAGACTTCCAGCGAACCATCCTGCCGCTCGGCGAGGCGCTCGTTTTCGTAGCAGGCGTTGGCGCGGCGCACGAGGTCGGCGTATTTCGGCGCACCGACGAGTTCGCAGGCTTCGGGCAGGTAGGCCGCCGCTTCGGCTTCGGTGTTGTAGTAATACTGGTTGAAGCCGCCGTTGTCCACTTCGCCCGCCAATATATAGAGGGCATACACGGCGCGGCGCTCGGGGCTGAGGGTTTTCAGGTATTCCTCTTCCGAAAGTCCGACGGGCGCCTGCGCGGCGAGGGTGTCGAACACAGTGAGCACCAGCTCTTCGTCGGGCGTTTGCGCGAGGATGTCGGCGGTGAGTTTTTCGTGGATAACCCGCTTGTCGAAGGCTTCGAACATTTCGGCCACTTCGGCAAAAAGCTGCTGCGACTCGCGCTTGAATTCGGCGCGCTCTTCTTCGCTCATCTGCGCCAGCATCTGTTGGAAATCTTCGTCGTCAAAGCCGTTAAACAGGCTGCTCAAATCGTTGTTTTTCATGGTGTGGTTCCTGCGGTGAGGCCGTCTGAAAGGTTTTCAGACGGCCTTTTTGCTTCAACTACTCTTCTTCGTTCTGTTTTTCGCGCCACAGCACCAGCAGCTTGCCGATGTGCTGCACCAAAAACGCGCCCGTGGCGGCGCACAGCGCTTCGGCCACGGCCACGCGCTCGGCTCTGTCGTCACCCGCCACGCGCACTTTAATCAGTTCGTGTGCCGAGAGCGCGGCATCGGTTTCTTTGATAACGGCCTCGGTCAGACCGTGCTGGCCGACCATCACCACGGGATTGAGATGGTGGGCGCGGGCTTTGAGCGCCAGAATCTGTTTGGTATCGGGTGAGTTGTCCATAGTGTCTGCCTGCCGGAAAAATTGCGGATTTTACGCGAAAGAAGGGGCGGTGTCATAAGAGGCCGTCTGAAAATCGTGTAGAATGGCGGCCTTTTGCATTTTCGGGGTTGGCGATGGCCGCGCGTTCCAAATCTTCCAAAGCATGGCTCAACGAGCATGTGAACGACCACTACGTCCACCTCGCACAAAAAGACGGCTACCGCGCCCGCGCCGCCTACAAACTTTTGGAAATCAACGAAAAAGACAAACTCATCAAGCCCGGCACGGTATTGGCCGACTTGGGCAGCGCGCCGGGGAGCTGGTCGCAGGTGGCGGCAAAACTGGCGGGAGCGTCGGGCAAAGTGTTCGCCCTCGACATCCTGCCAATGGAGTCCATCGAGGGTGTGTCCTTCATTCAGGGCGACTTCCGCGAAAACGAAGTGTTGGCGGAATTTGAAGCCCTGCTCGGCGGCCGCTCGCTCGACCTTGTAATCTGCGATATGGCACCCAATATGAGCGGCCACGCGGTCACCGACGCGGCAAAAAGCCTTTACCTGAACGAGCTGGCCTTGGATTTCGCCCGAAACCATCTGAAAACGGGCGGAAATTTTTTGGTCAAAGCATTCCAAGGCGCGGGATATCAGGAGTTTCTCGCCGACATGCGCCTCAGCTTTGCCGCCGTATACACGCGCAAGCCCGGGGCTTCGCGCAACCGTTCCAGTGAGGTTTACTTATTGGGCAAAAATAAAACCTGACAATCCGTCGGGGCTCGGCTTACAATCGCGCCCCTGTTTTTCCACCGTTTATCAATATTTCCTGGAGTCCGTTTTTGTGAGGAGCATCGTAAAAAACCTGCTGATTTGGTCGGCCTTGATTATCGGACTGATGGCGGCGTTCAATGCCGTCAAAAGCCAGAGGGACGAAGCGCGCCAAATCGAATATTCCCAGTTTGTCCAACAAGTTGACAAAGGCGAAATCGCAGCAGTCACCATAGAAGGCTCGGCACTGGCGGGCTATACCGTCAAAGGCGAGCGCACCGACAAGAGCAAATTCACCACCCACGCGCCGCTGGACTACCAGCTCTCCGACCGCCTGCTGGCGAAAAACGTCCGCGTGCAGGTTACGCCCGAAGAACGCCAGAGCATGCTCGGCAGCCTGTTTTTCAGCCTGCTGCCCGTGCTGCTGCTGATCGGCGCGTGGTTCTACTTTATGCGCATGCAGGCGGGTGGCGGCGGTAAAGGCGGCGCGTTTTCCTTCGGCAAAAGCCGCGCCCGCCTGTTGGACAGCAATGCCAACAAAGTCACCTTTGCCGATGTCGCAGGCTGCGACGAAGCCAAAGAAGAAGTGCAGGAAATCGTCGACTACCTGCGCGCGCCCAACCGCTACCAGAGCCTCGGCGGCCGCATGCCGCGCGGCATTTTGCTGGCCGGCAGCCCCGGTACGGGCAAAACCCTGTTGGCCAAAGCGATTGCCGGCGAAGCGGGCGTGCCGTTTTTCAGCATTTCCGGCTCCGATTTTGTAGAAATGTTTGTCGGCGTGGGCGCCAGCCGCGTGCGCGATATGTTTGAGCAGGCCAAGAAAAATGCGCCCTGCATCATCTTTATCGACGAAATCGACGCCGTCGGCCGCCAGCGCGGCGCAGGCTTGGGCGGCGGCAACGACGAGCGCGAGCAGACGCTCAACCAGCTTTTGGTAGAAATGGACGGCTTTGAAAGCAACCAAACCGTAATTGTGATTGCCGCCACCAACCGCCCCGACGTACTCGACCCCGCGCTGCAACGCCCCGGCCGCTTCGACCGCCAAGTGGTCGTGCCGCTGCCCGACATTCGCGGCCGCGAGCAGATTCTAAACGTGCACGCCAAAAAAGTGCCGCTGGACGAATCCGTCGATTTGGTTTCGCTGGCACGCGGCACGCCCGGCTTTTCCGGCGCCGACCTGGCCAACCTGGTCAACGAAGCCGCCCTGTTTGCCGGCCGACGCAACAAAACCAAAGTCGACCAAAGCGACTTTGAAGATGCCAAAGACAAAATCTACATGGGACCCGAGCGCCGCAGCATGGTGATGCACGAAGACGAAAAACGCGCCACCGCCTACCACGAATCCGGCCATGCCATCGTTGCCGAAAGTTTGGAAGGCACCGACCCCGTGCACAAAGTCACCATCATGCCGCGCGGCCGCGCGCTGGGTCTGACCTGGCAGCTGCCCGAACGCGACCGCATCAGCATGTATAAAGACCAGATGCTCAACCAAATCTCCATCCTGTTTGGCGGACGCATCGCCGAAGACCTGTTTGTCGGCCGCGTGTCCACCGGCGCATCCAACGACTTCGAACGCGCCACGCAAATCGCCCGCGAAATGGTGACGCGCTACGGCATGAGCGACAAAATGGGCGTGATGGTGTATGCCGAAAACGAAGGCGAAGTCTTCCTCGGCCGCAGCGTTACCCGTTCGCAGCACATTTCCGAGAAAACGCAGCAGGAAGTCGATGCCGAAATCCGCCGCATCTTGGACGAACAATACGCCGTGGCCTACAAAATCCTCGACGAAAACCGCGACAAAATGGAAATCATGACCAATGCACTGATGGAATGGGAAACCATCGACCGCGACCAGGTATTGGAAATTATGGAAGGTAAACAGCCCAGCCCGCCGAAGGATTACAGCCACAACCTGCGCAAAGAAAACGAAGAAGAAACAGGCAAACCGGGCGATACCGAAGCGACAGACAGCGGACAGGACAGCCGCAGCGCCGAAGCCGACGCTCCGCCCGCCGCCCCAAGCACACCGGACGCCTGATACGCGACACCATCTCCAAACAGCCCGCATCTGCGGGCTGTTTTTTATGCGGCACGCAACTCGCAAACAGATGAGGCCGTCTGAAAGCAGAACCGCCGCTCCTTCTAAGCCCCGCTTTCAGACGGCCTGCCTGTTCCGCAAACCGCCCGAAGCCGCGCCGCATCTTGCATTCCGCGTCCAAGCTGCTTACACTGCGCCCTTTATTTTCCCGCGCCGCCTGCATTTCCCCCGGCGCCGCGCCTGCCCTTTTCGACGGCCTGAACCTTTCGGGTCGTCTGTTGCCTTGCAAGGAATCGGACGACAATGGATTTAAGCTGGTTAGCCGAACCGCAAACTTGGATAGGTTTCGCCACCCTGCTGCTGCTCGAAGTGGTGCTCGGCATCGACAATCTCGTATTCGTCGCCATACTGGCGAACAAAGTCAAACCCAAGCTGCGCGACCGCGCCCGCCTCACCGGCCTGTCGCTCGCCGTCCTCCTGCGCATCGTCATGCTCGCCTTTATGGCGCACATCATGACCCTCACCTCCCCCTTCATGCACTTGGGCGGCCACCCCGTTTCCGGCAAAGACCTCATCATGCTCGCCGGCGGTCTCTTCCTCCTCTACAAAGCCACCACCGAGCTGCACGAGCGTCTCGAAGGCGCCAACCACTTCGCCGTCTCCGACAGCCACAAAAAACATTCGCCCTTCTGGGGCGTCGTCGCGCAAATCCTCATCCTCGACGCCGTTTTCTCTATCGACTCCGTCATCACCGCCGTTGCCATGGTCGAACACATCGTCATCGCCATGGCCGCCGTCGTCGTCGCCATGGCCGCCATGATGTGGGCGAGCAAAGCGCTCACCGAATTTGTCGACCGCCATCCCACCGTCGTCATGCTCTGCCTCGGTTTTCTGCTAATGATAGGCTTCAGCCTCATCGCCGAAGCCTTCCACTTCCAAATCCCCAAAGGCTACCTCTACGCCGCCATCGGCTTTTCCGTACTCATCGAAATCTTCAACCAGATTTCGCAGAAAAACACCAAGAAAAACGACTACGCCGGCAGCTCCTGGCGCCAGCGCACCGCCGAAAACGTGCTGGGCATGATGGGCATCCGCGAAAGCCTGCTTGCCAACGCGGGGGCGGAAGCCGAAGACGGAGAGCACTTTGAAGAAAACGAAAAATCCATGATACGCAGCGTACTCACCCTCGCCGAACGCCCCATTCCCGGTGTGATGATTCCCCGCCGCGACATCGAGCGTCTCGACATCTCGCAAAGCAAGGAAGAGCAGCGCCAAACCCTGCAAACCAGCCCCTACTCCCGCCTGCTCGTCGTCGGCAAAGCGGGCGTCGACGAACCCTTGGGCTACGTCAGCAAAAAAGACCTGCTCGCCCAACTGCTCGACACGGGCGAACTCAACATTCAGACGGCCTTGCGCCAGCCGCTTGTCCTGCCCGACAGCACCACCGCCCTCAACGCCATCGAACTCTTCCGCAACAGCAGCGCCGACTACGCCCTCGTCGTCGACGAATTCGGCGCCGTACTCGGCATGGTCACCATGAAAGACCTGCTCGAAACCATCGCCGGCGAATTTCCCGAAGAATTCGAGCGCGAAGAAGAACCTGTTATCCAAGCCGACGGACAAACCGACAGCCTTACCGTCGACGGCAGCCTCGAATATGTCGAACTCGCCCCCCAGCTCAACCTGCCGCTGCCCGAAGAAGACGCCCCCTTCCACACCGTCGCCGGCCTCATCATGGAAGAGTTGGAAAACCTGCCCGAAGTCGGCGAAAGCACCGACTACCACGGCTGGCGCTTCACCGTATTGGAAAAAGAAGGCCAGCGCATCGAGCGCGTGCAAATCAGCCGCATCGCCGAAGAAGAATAAAAACACCAAGTCTGAGGCCGTCTGAAATATTCAGACGGCCTCAGACTTTACCAACCCGTGTCGCAATATCCGCTGCATGGCCGTCTGAAAACAATGCGTCAACGATGTAAAAAAGCGCTGTCGCCATCCCGCCAAATGCAAAAAGGCCGTCTGAACACTACCCGCACACCGCGTCGGCTTTTTCAGACGGCCTTAAACTTTGCCAACCCGTGCCGCAATATCCGCCGCACGGTCGTCTGAAAACGATGCGCTAACGATGTAAAAAAGCGATGTCGCCATCCCGCCAAATGCAAAAAGGCCGTCTGAAAAAAGCCCGCCCACAAACGCAGACAGTTTTTTCAGACGGCCTGATCGGATTTGCCGTCAACCCGCTTCAAACGTGTTGCACTGATTGATGTCGCCGCTTTCCAGCCCGCGCTTGAGCCAGTACATGCGCTGATCGGACGTGCCATGGGTGAAGCTGTCGGGCACGGCATAGCCTCTGCTGCGCTTTTGCAGAGTGTCGTCGCCGACGGCCGCTGCGGCGTTCATCGCCTCTTCGATGTCACCCGCTTCGAGCAGGTTTTGCCGTTGCGCGTATTTCGCCCACACGCCGGCGAAACAGTCGGCCTGCAATTCGAGTTTCACCGACAGGCGGTTGGCCTCCGCCTTGCCCGCCTGCTGCTGCATTTGGTGCACCTGCGGCAGGATGCCGAGCAGGTTTTGCACGTGGTGGCCGACTTCGTGGGCGATCACATAGCCGAAGGCCGTGTCGCCCGCCGCGCCGAGTTTGCTGCGCATTTCTTCGTAAAACGACAAATCGAGATAGACTTTTTTGTCGGCCGGGCAGTAGAAAGGCCCCATCGCCGCCTGCCCCGTGCCGCAGGCCGTGCGCGTGCCGCCGGTGTAGAGCACAAGGGTGGTCGGGCTGTATTTAGCGTTTTGCCGCGCGAAATATTCGCTCCAGGTTTTTTCCGTATCGGCCAACACCACGGCCGACAATTCAGCCAGTTGCGCTTCTTCCTGGCTGCTGACGCGCGTCTGCTGCGTGCTGCCGACGCTCAGTTGCGGCGAGCCGCCGACAATGCCCGACAAATCGACGCCGTAATACGCGCCGACGAGGACGACAATCAGGCCGACGATACCCATGCCGCCGCCCCCTCCGCCGCCGCTTTGCCCGCGACGGTCTTCGATATTGCTGCTTTGTTCTCTGCCTTGCCAGTGCATGATGTGGTTTCCTTTTTGGTGTGATGTATGAAGATGCGAGTAGCCGTTTCAGACGGTCTCTTGCGTTTCGGCTTCGCGGGCGCTCCGTTTTCAGAAACGTCATTCCCGCGAAGGCGGGAACGGCCTACCATTCCCCGCGTTTGAGTTTTTCGATTTGGCGGCGGTCGCGCTTGGTCGGCCGTCCTTCGGGATAGGCCGCGCTGATGCGCGAGGCCTGGTCGAGCAGTTTTTGCGCTTCGCGTTCGGCCGCCACTTCTTCGTTTTCGCGGTAGAGCAGGCGCGCTTCGGGCGCGGGGCGGCGCTGGTGGTTGAGGGCGAGCACGGTGATTTCGTAGGGCAGGGAATTGAGCGTCAGGTGCACCGTGTCGCCCGCCGCGATGTTTTTGCTGTTTTTCACCTTCGCGCCGTTTACCAAAACGCGCCCCAGCTCGATATGCTTCTGCGCCAGCGCGCGGGTTTTGAAAAAGCGCGCCGCCCACAGCCATTTGTCCAAACGCATCGCGGTTTCCGCCACCATTTCCGTCCCTTTCCTACCTGCTGCAAAAGGCGGCAGTTTAACACGTCGGATGCGTCAGAATAAAAACTCTAAGGGGATGAAATAGCGCTTGCCCGCCTACCGTTTATCGCGTAAATTGCGCGCCTTGTTTCGCAAAAGTGCGCCATCCGCGTATGATATTGCGCGAAAACCCGATTAAAAAGTGAGAACGTCCGAATATGAAACCCGTCTTTCTTGACTTCGAGCAGCCCATTGCCGAACTGACCAAAAAAATCGAAGAATTACGTTTCGTCCAAGGCGAATCCGCCGTGGACATCAGCGACGAAATCGAACGTTTGCAGAAAAAAAGCAGCGATCTGACCAAATCCATCTACGCCAAACTCACCCCCGCGCAAGTCTCGCAGGTTTCCCGCCACCCCCAACGTCCCTATACCCTCGACTACATCGCCGCCCTGTGCACCGACTTCCAAGAGCTGCACGGCGACCGTCATTTTGCCGACGACTACGCCATCGTTGGCGGCTTGGCGCGTTTTAACGGCCAAAGCGTCGTCGTTATCGGCCATCAGAAAGGCCGCGACACCAAAGAAAAAATCCGCCGCAACTTCGGCATGCCGCGCCCCGAAGGCTACCGCAAAGCCCTGCGCCTGATGCGTCTGGCCGAAAAATTCCGCCTGCCCGTGCTCACCTTCGTCGACACCCCCGGCGCCTATCCCGGCATCGGTGCGGAAGAGCGCAACCAGTCCGAAGCCATCGGCCGCAACCTCTACGAACTGACCAAGCTCAAAACCCCCGTCATCTGCACCATCATCGGCGAAGGCGGCTCGGGCGGCGCGCTGGCGATTGCCGTCGGCGACTATGTCAACATGCTGCAATATTCCACCTATTCCGTGATTTCCCCCGAAGGCTGCGCTTCGATTTTGTGGAAAACCGCCGAAAAAGCCGCCGATGCCGCCGCCGCCCTCGGCATCACCGCCGACCGCCTGCTCAAACTCGGCCTGATCGACAAAGTCATCGACGAACCGCTGGGCGGCGCGCACCGCAACTATGAAGAACTGATGAACAACGTGCGCGAAGTGCTCACCGACCAGCTCCGCGCCGCGCAAGACATGCCGCAGGCCGACCTGCTCGAACGCCGCTTCGACCGCATCATGGCCTACGGCCAATTCGTTGATAAGTAAACATGGCAAAGGCCGTCTGAAAGCGTTTTTCAGACGGCCTTTTTCTGTTTTCCCGTTTAAAAAATGGGGCTGTCCTAGATAACTAGGATAAATTATCTATTACCAATTGTTTCAAAATGGAAATTTGAACTTTTATTTCACTGTTGTTAAAACGCCATTCGCACTC
>NZ_JBKGTW010000035.1:0-23194 GCF_046546535.1 Neisseria sp. WLZKY-1 | reverse complement strand
CCGCAAAAAGGGCATTTTTTGTGTTCAAAGGTTTTGACTCCGCTTAAAGTCTTGTAGCATAAGGCTTGCGGGGGTTTTGGGCAGTAAATTTGTTACTTACGCCCAATCGGTTTCAGACGGCCTTTCGCTTTTCAGAGCATAGGCCGCGTGGCACGCGGCCGTAAGGTTTGAGGCCGTCTGAACGGCCGACGGGTTTACAAAGCAAATTCCGCCCACACGGGCGCATGGTCGCTGGGGCGCTCTTGCGCGCGCGCGTTGAGATCGACTTGTACGTCCTGCAATGCGGCGGCGAGCGCGGGGGTAATCAGGAGGTGGTCGATACGCAAGCCCAGGCCGCGTTGGAACATTGCGCCGCGATAGTCGAACCAGGTGTAGCACACGCCTTCGGGGCGGACTTGGCGCAGCGCGTCGGCCAGTCCCAAATCGAGCAGGGTTTGGAACCAGCCACGCTCTTCATCAGTGCAGAGGATTTTGCCGCGCCATTTTTCGGGGTCGTAGCAGTCTTGGTCAGCAGGGGCGATGTTGAAGTCGCCGAGCAGGATGAGTTTCTCGTGGAGGGCGATTTCGCCGCGAACGAATTCGGTGAGCGCGGCAAACCATTCTTTTTTATATTGGAATTTTGGGCTGTCGGGAGCTTCGCCGTTGACGCAGTAGGCGTTGATGACGCGCACGCCGTTGATGGTGGCGGCGATGACGCGCCGCTGCGGGTCGTCGGGCAGCGCGGGCAGGCCGGTGTGTACGTCTTGCGGTTCGTGGCGGCTGATGATGGCGACGCCGTTGTAGGTTTTCTGACCGCTCCATACGGCGTGCCAGCCCATCATTTTGAGCGCGGCGGCAGGGAATTTGTCTTGGTCGAGTTTGAGTTCCTGCAAAGCGAGGATGTCGGGCTGGTGTTCGGCCAGCCAGTTTTGTACCTGCGGCAGGCGGACGTTGAGGGAGTTGACGTTCCAGGTGGCGGTTTTCATGTGTCTTTCCAATATAGTGAAACAAAATAGAAAATCTACGGCGTTGCTGCGCCTTGTCGTATTACTCATACTGCCTGCGGCTTGCTGCCTTGTATCTTTTCTATTTTGTTCCACTATAAAAAAGGCCGTCTGAAACGGCCTGGGGGAGTTTATTCGGCAGGTGTTGCGGCGGCGTTTTTCGCTTCGGCGTGCGGGCAGCGGTTGAGGCAGAGGCCGCCGACGACGTCGAGGATGGTGTGCGCTTCGGGCGAGCAGAGGCGGTATTGCAGCACGCGGTGGTAGCGGGTGTAGTCGATGATGCCGGCGCTGCGCAGTTTGGAGAGGTGGTTGGAGACGGCGGTTTGGTTGACGCCGATGGCTTCGACCAGCTCAGTGACGTTGCGCTCGCTTTCGGCCAGCAGGCAGAGAATCATCAGGCGGTGGGGGTGCGCCATCAGTTTGAGCATTTCGGCAACGTGTTCGGCATTGCGCATCGGATCGCTTTGGCCGCCTGTCGCGGTGGGGTTGAGTCGTCGCAGATGGATATTCATGGGGGTGATTTTATTTGTGATTGCGTATCAGCGCAATTTATTTTTTGATATGAAAAATTGATGGTATCAATAAACGGCGGTAAACCGGCATCGTGAGCCAACACAAAAAAAGATACAAGGCAGCAAGCCGCAGACAGAATAGTGAGTACGGGGCTGGTTTTCTTGGCATTTCCAATGTCGTAGCAAACCGCCTTCTTTGAGCTAAGGCACAGCAACGCCGTAGATTTTGTGTTGGCTAATTAGAGTGTGTTGGCAATCAGCCTTGCAGCGGCTTTTTCGCCATAAAACAGCATCTGTCGCGTTAAAAATACTCGCCTATGGGCGGCATAGGCTCGCATTTTTGCCTTGCATCTGCCATTTTCTGACGAAAAATCCGCCGCAAGGCTGATTGTCAACAGCCCCTAAAAGGCCGTCTGAATGTTTTCAGACGGCCTTTATTGCTTGTCGGTTCGGCGGCGCTGTTTGGCAGACGCCTATGGCGCAATCAGGCCGTCTGAAAAGGGTTTGGCGCTTTCAGACGGCCTGACTCTTTATTCCGTGCAGGCGCGCGGCAGGTAGCTGTTGCGGGTTTCTTTGGCGAAGGCGCAGTGCCATACGGTGCGGCCGTTTTCGGTTTGCGGCGTGAAGACGATGGTGTTGCCGTTCAGCGAACCGGGCCAGAAGGATGCGTTGCTCAGTCGGGCGTAGAGGACGCCGTTGTCGATGTAGACTTCCTGCCAGTATTCCGACATGCCGGGTGCGGCCGTTTCGATGGGGGCGGGTTCTGTTTCTTCGTCTCTTTCTGCGGCGGCTCGCTTTTCCAGTTCGCTGCGGATGGGGGCGATGTAGGCGTCGGCTTTGACCATTTTGGCGCGGACGACGTAGTCTTGGTAGGCGGGCAGGGCGATGGCGGCGGCGATGCCGAGTCCCATAATGGCGATTTCGATGTAGCCCATGATGAGGCCGGCCAGCGCGATGCCTGAGCCGCCTTGACCGTTGCGCCGGATTTGGCTGCGGGCGATGTGGCCGCAGGTGACGGCGGCAATGGCGAGGATGATGGGGATGAACCAGCCGAGCAGGGCGCAGACGAGCGAGGCAATGGCGAGGCCGTTGGTGCCGTTTTGCGGCTTGGGCGGCGCTTGGTAGTAGCGGGGTTGTTCGGGCTGTTGTTGGTTGGGATGGGTGAAGTCATTCATTTGGTTTGCCCTCTCAATTAGAGTGTTTGGTGGGGATCGGTTTTATGCCCATTGCCAGCGGTTGCGCCAGGCGCCGATAACGGCGTTGGGGTATTTGCTGCTGCCGAGGCTGCCGTTGAAGCGGGCGAGGGCGCGGGTGATGTTGCCGTTTTCGATGTTGTTGTAGTGGCGCAGGATGGTGCAGCCGTAGCGCAGGTTGGTGCGGATGTCGAAAAGGTTGTGGTCGGGTTTGCCGATGTAGCGCTGCCAAAAGGGCATGACCTGCATAAGGCCTTTGGCGCCGACGTTGCTGATGGCGTATTGGCGGAAGGCGCTTTCGACTTCGATCAGGCCGAGGATGAGCTGGGTGTCGAGGCCGGCGCGGGTGGTTTCGTATTGGACGTTGATGAGGATGCGGTGGCGGGCGGCTTCGTCGGGCAGGAAGCGGGCGAGGCGGCCGGACATGTCGGAGAGCCAGCGTTCGCCGTCGCGCGGGTTGGCGAAGACGAGGCGGGCGGGATTGACGTTGTTGACGGAGGTGCGCATGACGGAGGCGACGTCGTCGGACAGGGTTTCTTCGCGCTGGGCGCCTGCCAGGATAGCGCGCGGGGCGAGGAGGGCGGCGCTGCCGACCAGCAGCAGGCGTCGGCGCAGGGTGTCGGGGGCGTGTCTGTTCATAGGCGGTGATGCGGCGGCAGGCCGTCTGAAAACTTTTAATCCGAAGTTTCAGACGGCCTTTTTGCCGCGCGCGTTTATTTGGACGCGGCTTTGGCGGCGTCTTCGCGGGTGGCGATGACTTGGTCGATCAGGCCGTATTCTTGGGCGGCCTCGGCGGACATGAAGTTGTCGCGGTCGGTGTCGCGCTCGATTTTTTCCAGCGGCTGTCCGGTGTGTTTGGCGAGAAACTCGTTCAGTTTCTGCTTGATTTTAATCAGCTCGCGGGCGTGGATTTCGATGTCGGAGGCTTGTCCGCCCAGTCCGCCGCTGATAAGGGGCTGGTGGATCATGATGCGGCTGTTGGGCAGGGCGAAGCGTTTGCCTTTTGCACCGGCGGACAGGAGGAACGCACCCATGCTGGCGGCCTGGCCGAGGCAGAGGGTGGAGACGTCGGGTTTGATGAAGTTCATGGTGTCGAAAACGGACATGCCCGCGGTGACCGAGCCGCCGGGGGAGTTGATGTAGAAGAAGATGTCTTTGTCGGGGTTTTCGCTTTCGAGGAACAGCATTTGCGCGACGACGAGGTTGGCGGTGTGGTCGTTGACGGGGCCGACGAGGAAGATGATGCGCTCTTTGAGCAGGCGGGAGTAGATGTCGAAGGCGCGCTCGCCGCGTCCGCTCTGTTCGATTACGGTGGGGATGAGGGTGTTGTTGCCGATTTCGGGAAACATGGTTTGCCTTTCTGTTTTGAAAAAGCACCAAAGCGGTGCGGCTTCGGTGCTTTCGGGTTAGGTTCGGACTTTCAGACGGCCTCAGGCGCGGTTGCCCATGACTTCGTCGAAAGACAGGACTTTTTCGCTGACTTTGGCTTTGCCCAGTACGAAGTCGGTGACGTTGGCTTCGACGGCCAGCGAGGTCGGGCCTTCGAGGCGGCTCTTGTCGGCGTGGTACCAGTCGATGACTTCCTGCGGATCTTCGTAGCTGTCGGCAAAATCGGCGATAACGGCGTCAATCTGCTCGGGTTTCGGTTCGAGGCCGTTGGCCTGTACCACTTCGGCCAGAATCAGGCCGAGTTTCACGCGGCGTTCGGCCTGCTCTTTGAACATGTCGAGGGGCAGGTCGAGGTTTTTCGCGTCGGCCATGCCCTGGTTGATGAAGTTCTGTTTCATTTCGGCGGCCATGCGGGCGGCTTCGTCGTTTACCAGCGCGTTGGGGACGAGCAGGTCGGAAACGGCAAGCAGGGCATCCATCGCGGCTTCTTTGTTCTGACTGTCGATGCGGCGTTTCACTTCGCGTTCTACGTTTTTCTTCACTTCGGCACGCATGGTGTCGACGCTGCCGTCGGCAATGCCCAGCGCTTTGGCGAACTGCTCGTCGATTTCGGGCAGTACGGGCTCGGCGACGTTGCGCACGGTGATGGTGAAGACGGCGGTTTTGCCGGCAACTTCTTTGCCGTGGTAGTCCTCGGGGAAGTTGACTTCCACGTCTTTGCTTTCGCCTTCTTTCAGGCCTTCCACGCCTGCTTCGAATTCGGGCAGCATCTGTCCCTGACCCAGTACGAAAGCGTAGTTTTCGGCCGAGCCGCCGGCGAAGGGTTCGCCGCCGATTTTGCCGGCAAAGTCAATGATGACGCGGTCGCCGTTTTGCGCGGCGCGTTCGACGCGGTTGAAGCGGGTGCGCTGCTGGCGCAGGATGTCGATGGTTTTGTCTACTTCGGCGTCGGTGACGGCGGCGGTGACTTTTTCCACTTCCTGTGCCGACAGGTCGCCGATTTTCACTTCGGGGAATACTTCGAACACGCCGGAAAACAGGAAGTTTTCTTTGTCGTCCTGTCCTTCGACGCCTTCAAGGCGCGGCATGCCGGCGATTTTCCAGCCTTCGGCCACGGCAGTGTCGAAAAACACTTTCTGCGCCAGCTCGTTCATCACGTCGTTTTGGATGCTTGCGCCGTACATGGACTGAATCATACCCAGCGGCGCTTTGCCGGGGCGGAAGCCGTCGATGCGGGCGCGGCGCGCGGTCTGTTTCAGACGCTTGTCGCATTCGGCGTTGATGTCGGCCCAGGGCAGGGACAGAACCGCTCTGCGCTCCAGGTTTTCCAGTTTTTCTAAAGTTACGCTCATCGTAAACCCTTAAATTGTTTTCGGTTGATCGGTTTGGACGGGGGAAGGCCGCCCGGAATAATTGTGCCTTCGCGCGTTTGCGGGGCGAAAATAAAGGCGCGAGTTTAGCATAGTTTTGGTTTTCTTGGCATGCCCTGCCTTGCGCCCGGTGCGGTGCGGGAGGCCGTCTGAAAGCAGGTCGGACGGCCTTGCGGAGGCGCAGGCTCAGAAGCCGTTTTCCATCAGAATCTGGCCGGGGATGCGGTTGCGGTGCATGGCAAAACCCATGCCCAGCAGGGCTTGGAAGGTGTCTTTCACCATTTCGGGGTTGCCGCAGAGCATGAAGCGGGTGTTTTCTTGGGTGAAGGGAAAGCCGGCGGCTTCGGCGAGGCTGCCGTTTTTCAGCAGCTCGGGCAGGCGTTTGTAGAGCCTGGCGCCGCTGGTTTCGCGGGTGAGCACGGGGATGAAGGTGAGTTTTGCGGCGTGTTCGCCCACCAGCGGGTGTTCGCGCAGGGCGGCGATGCGGCCGTTGAAAATCAGCTCGTCGGAGTGGGAGACGGAATGCGCCAGCACGAGGCGGTCGAAGCGCTGCCAGATTTCGGGCTGTTCGAGGATGGAGAGGAAGGGGGCGATGCCCGAGCCGGTGCACAGCATGACGAGTTCGCGGCCGTCGGCGAAGCGTTCGGGCAGCAGGAAGCCGGTGGCGGCTTTGTCGAGCAGGATGGTGTCGCCCGCTTTCATTCGGGCGAATCTGGCCGACATCGGTCCGTCCTGTATCAGCACGGCGAAGTATTCCAGTGTGTCGGCGTATTCGGCGGACACCACGGAATAGGCGCGCCAGATATAGCCTTCGCCTTCGTGAAAGCCGAGGCGGGAGAATTGTCCGGCGGCAAAGCGGTAGGACTCGGGGCGGCTGATAGCGAAGGTGATGAGTTTGGGCGTGTGGTGTTTGACCCACAAGACGGTTTCTTCGGTGAATTTGGCTTCGGGGGAGGCGGCCATGGCAAGCTCCTGACGGTGTGTGTTGGTGACGGGCGGATTATACAGAAAGGCTGTTTCCGCCTGCGCGGGAATGATGTTTCCAAAAATGCGGGATGCGGTTTCAGACGGCCTCAGCGCCGCTTTGCCGCCGTGTCCGTCAGGCAAAAGGCCGTCTGAAAGTGTTCAGACGGCCTCTTTCGTATGGCGGCTTTATTTGGCGGCGGACGCTTCCTGCTGTGCAGCGCCTTTGTCGAACCATTTCTGTTCGATTTTGGCGTAGGTGCCGTCGGCCTTGATGGCGGCGAGGCCTTTGTTGATTTTTTCGCGCAAACCGTCGGTGCGGCCTTTTTTCAGGGCGAAGCCGTATTGCTCTTTCGGGAAGGAGGGGTCGACGAACATGTTGTATTTCACGTCGGGGTTGTTGGCGACGAAATACTGCACGACGCCGTTGTCGCCGACGGTGGCGTCGACGCCGCCTGCGGCCAGTTCTTTAAAGGCCAGCGGCATGTTTTCGAAGCGGCGGATGAGTTTGCTGTCTTTGCCCTGCAAATCTTGCAGAATCAAATCGGCGGTGGTGCCGTTTTGTACGGAGACGCTGCGGGTTTTCAAGTCGGCGAAGGATTTGATGTCGCTGCCTTTGTCGGCGGTGACGATCATCTGTGTGGCTTCGAAATAGGGGTCGGTAAAATCGACGATTTGTTTGCGCTCGTCGGTGATGGTGATGCTGGCGAGGGCGACGTCGCTGTCACCTTTTTGCACGTTGGCGAAGATGCCTTCAAAAGGTGTGTTGACGAAGTTGAATTTGATGCCTTCTTTTTCGCCCGCTGCGGCGAGGATGTCGCGCGAGAAGCCGACGACCTGTTCGCCTTCCATATATTCCAGCGGCGCGTAGGCGGCGTCGGTGGCGACGATGTATTCCTGCGCTGCGCCCGTTTGCGCGGACGCGGCGTTTTGCTGCGCGTTTTCGTGCGAGCAGCCTGCCAGCAGCAGGGCGGCCGCCAGCGCTGCGGACAGCGTTTTCTGGTATGACATGGTGTGTCCTTAAAGATTTTTTACAAGCGCGGCATAATACCGAAAGCGCCGTTTTGCGGCAAGCCGCGGGAGGCCGTCTGAAAACAGAGCCGCAACAGTGCGCGGGGCAGGGCGCTTTTCAGACGGCCTCTTTGCCCTCTGTGCTTCTCTTTGCCCGCGGCTTGTGTTAAAACGGCGCGCAGAAAAACAATCTTTCCCGACACGCAAAAGAGTAAAAATGGAGCTGAACCAACTGAAATCCTTTGTTGCTGTGGCGCATCACGGCAATCTCACCCAGGCCGCCGAGCGGCTGTTTTTGTCGCAGCCTGCCGTTTCGGCGCAGATTAAGGCGGTGGAGGCCGAATTGGGCACGCCGCTGTTTACCCGCACCAGCAGCGGCATGACGCTCACCCGCGCGGGCGAAATCTTTCTGCCCGAGGCCGAGGCGCTGTTGCAGCACAAACACCGTCTCGACCAGTTTGCCAAAACACTCGCCGCCAACTACACCGAGGAGGCCGATCTCGGCTTGATTCATCCGGTGGACTCGGCCAAAGTCTCGCAGCTGACCGCGCTGATCGGCGAGTCGGCGCCGCACACCCGCCTGCACATCCAATACGGCATGAGCGGCGAGATTCTCGAGCGCATCCGCGACAAGCGGCTGCACGGCGGTTTTTTCCTCGGTATGACGCGCCAGCCGGGCATCCACAGCCGTTTTCTCGAAAACATCCGCTACGCGCTTATCTGCCCGCAGGACGAGCTGGCGGCCATCCGCAGCAATCTGCCCGCCGCGCTTGAAGATTACGTTTGGATCGAAATGTCGGGCGTGTCGGGCAGCAACAAGCATTTGAAGCAGTTTTGGCGTGCCAACCGCCTCGCGCCCAAGCGGCAGATTCTGTGCGACTATCCGCAAACCATCATCGATCTGGTGGCCGACGGGCAGGGCGTGGCGATGGTGCCCGAAAGCAAAGCCCGCGCCGCCGTGGCCTCGGGCAGGCCGGTGGCGCTGGTGGAGGAATACCGGCAGACGCTGCCGCTGCACTTTATCTATGCCGACGAATACGCGCAAAATCCCACGCTGCACATACTCAAAGAATGCATTGCCGCCGTGTGGCAGACGGAATCCGGCCTGTAAACCCCACAGGCCGTCTGAAACCCTGTTTCAGACGGCCTCTTTATTGTGAAGAAAGCCCTTATGGACATCGAAACCTTTTTAAACCAAGAATCCGCGCGCGCCGCCGGATACCGCTGCGGCTTTATCGCCATCGTCGGCCGCCCCAACGTGGGCAAATCCACGCTGATGAACCACCTCATCGGTCAAAAAGTGAGCATCACCAGCAAAAAAGCGCAAACCACGCGCAACCGCGTTACCGGCATTTATACCGACGACACCGCGCAATTTGTGTTTGTCGATACCCCCGGTTTCCAAACCTACCACCGCAACGCGCTCAACGACCGCCTCAACCAAAACGTTACCGAAGCCATCGGCGGCGTGGATGTGGTGCTGTTTGTCATCGAATCGATGCGCTTTACCGATGCCGACCGCGCCGTGATGAAGCTGCTGCCTAAGCACACGCCCGTGATTCTTGTCGTCAACAAAGTGGACAAGGGCAACGCCGATGCCGCCGCTCTGAACGCGTTTATCGAAGGCGTGCGTGCCGAATTTGACTTTGCCGGCTGCGAAACCGTCAGCGCGAAACACGGGCTGGGGTTGGCCGCGCTGATGGCGCAGGTCAAGCCCTACCTGCCCGAAAGCGTGTCGATGTACCCCGAAGAAATGGTTACCGACCGCTCCAGCCGCTTTCTCGCCGGCGAAATCGTGCGCGAAAAACTGTTCCGTTATCTGGGCGAAGAGCTGCCCTATGCGATGAATGTCGAGGTAGAACAGTTTGAAGAGGGCGACGATATTTACCATATCTATATCGCCGTGTTGGTGGATAAAGAAAACCAAAAGCCTATCGTCATCGGCAAAGGCGGCGAAAAACTGAAAAAAATCTCCACCGAAGCGCGGCTCGATATGGAAAAACTCTTCGGCTGCAAAGTGTTTTTGAAAGTGTGGGTGAAAGTGAAATCCGGCTGGGCGGACGACGTGCGCTTTTTGCGCGAATTGGGTTTGTAAACTGCAGCCTTGGCAAAAAGGCCGTCTGAAAGATTCAGACGGCCTTTTTGCTGTATCTGCCGTGGGTTTTCAGACGGCCTTCTGTCCGCGCTCGAAGCTGCCCTGCCGCAGGAAAACCGCTGCCTGATGCGCCGTTTCGCCGTCGTTCAGCATACCCGTGTGGGTGACGGGCAAAACGATGTGGTCGGCCATGCCGCCGCAGCGGGTTTCCGCCACCAAAACCGTGCCGTCGTTTTCGCCGTGCAGGCCGAAGAGGCGGCCGACGCCCATCGGCGCGTTGCCTGCGATGCTGCCGAGCATTACGCCTTCGGGCAGCGGCGGCAGGTTGCCGTCGAGCATTTCGCGGTACGCACCGCCCAACAGCGGCATACCCAGCCCTCTGTGGCGGATGGTTTCGGCGGTGCGGCTGCCCCGGTGCGGCGTGCCGAGGGTAACGATGCGGCCGCGCACGAGGTCGGGACGCGCGGCGGCGAAGCGGCGCAGCACCAGCCCGCCGAGGCTGTGGCCGACAAAATGCAGCGGCTGTTGCGGATGCCGTCTGAAAAAGTCTTCGACGGCTTCGGCCAGCGCGGCGCAGTGTGCTTCGTGTGTCTGCCAAATGCTGTAATAGCCGAAGGTTTCCACGTCCAGCCCCTGTTGTTTGAGCAGGCGGGCAAAGGGGAGCATCGTCCAGGCGTGCATATGGATGCCGTGCAGCAGCAAAACGTGTTCGGTCATGGCTTGTTCCTTTGGCGGCGGTTTTTAAGGTGGGAGGCCGTCTGAAAACGCGCTTTCAGACGGCCTCTTTGAGCTAACCGAGCAGGTCGGCGAGCATGGTGCGGTAGATTTCGGCGAGTTGTCCGACGTCGGCGGCGGCGATGTGTTCGTCGATTTGGTGGATGGTGGCGTTGACGGGGCCCAGTTCGATGAGTTCGCGGGCGATGTCTTTGATAAAGCGGCCGTCGGACGTGCCGCCGGTGGTGGAGAGTTCGGGGCGGATGCCGCAGATTTTTTCGGCGGCGTTTTGCGCGCTTTCGGTGAGGCGGCCGGCTTCGGTGAGGAAGGGTTGGCCGGACAGGCTCCATTGCAAATCGTATTGCAGGCCGTGGCGGTCGAGTATGGCGTGCACGCGGCGTTTGAGGCCGTCTGAATTCGAGGCGGTGGAGAAGCGGAAGTTGAATTTGACGGTGAGCTCGCCCGGAATGACGTTGGTCGCGCCCGTGCCTGCGGCGATGTTGGAGATTTGGAAGCCGGTGGGCGGGAAGTAGGCGTTGCCTTCGTCCCATTGTTCGGCGGCCAGTTCGGCCAAGGCGGCGGCGGCGCGGTGGACAGGGTTGTCGGCCAGGTGCGGATAGGCGATGTGGCCTTGTCTGCCTTTGACGGTGAGCGTGCCCGAGAGCGAGCCGCGGCGGCCGTTTTTGATGGTGTCGCCGAGTTGGGAAACGGCGGTGGGTTCGCCGACGATGCAGTAGTCTATGGTTTCGCCGCGCGCTTTGAGGGCGTCGACGACGCGCACCGTGCCGTCGTGGGCGTCGCCTTCTTCGTCGGAGGTAATCAGCAGGGCGATGCTGCCGCCGTGTTGCGGATTGTCGACAATAAAGGCTTCGCAGGCGGCGACAAAGGCGGCGATGCTGCTTTTCATGTCGGCCGCGCCGCGCCCGTAGAGCTTGCCGTCGCGCTCGGCGGGCTCAAAGGGAGGCGACGTCCATTGTTCCGGCGGGCCTGCGGGGACGACGTCGGTGTGTCCGGCAAAGCACACCAGCGGTACGGACGTGCCGCGCCGCAGCCAGAGGTTTTTGGTGTCGCCGAAGTTCATTTCTTCGACGGCAAAACCGAGGGGGGCGAGGCGTTCGGCAATCAGTTGCTGGCAGCCTTGGTCGTCGGGGGTTACGGAGGGGCGGGCGATGAGTTGTTTGGCAAGGGCGATGGCGGGGTGGGTCATGGCGGGGTTTCCGGATTGGAGGCCGTCCCCGACTACGCGGGGATGACGTTTCTGAAAAAAAAGGAAATATCAGCTTTCGAGGCAGTCCTGCAACTGCTGTTCGTATGCTTCAATGCGCTCGGAGAGTTCGGCCAGTTGCTCTTTCGCGCGGCTGCACGCCCCGCCCGCAGCGTTCAATTTGAGGTAATTCAGGGCAGACAAAAAATCGAAATCGGGGGCGCACAGCAGGTCGGCCGCCAAATCGGGCAAATCGTTGGGAATGTCGGCGTCGCAGCCGATATGGGCGGCCATGTCGGCCAAGCCTTCGTTCAGGCGGCGCATGGCCGCTTGGGCGTGTTCGATTTGGGATGCGGCCTGCGCGGACTGCATGGCGGAATAGAAGGATACCGCCTTGCTTTTACTGAAAAAGTCGAACGCTTCCGCCATCGAGGCCGTGCCGGTTGCCGATGAGGCCTCCGACCATGCGTCGTCAGCCTGCCGCAGCAGTTCTTTAATCTGCGCGATTTGCCGCAGCCGTCGGCGCACGGCTTTGCGTCCGCCTGCCTGCTCTGATGTTTTGTCCATAAGCGCGTACCGTTTTTCAGACGGCCTCTTTTCAGACGGCCTCTATGTTATTGGATATAGACGAATTTCGCCCGTTTCACGTTGCACAGCAGCTCGTAGGCAATCGTGCCGGCGGCGGCGGCCACTTCGTTGATGTCCACGGTGTCGCCCCACAGTTCCACTTCGCTGCCGATGCCTTCGTGGTCGGCCAATTCGAGGGTGAGCATGTCCATGGAGACGCGGCCGAGGATGCGGCTGCGGCGGCCTGCCACGGCCACGGGCGTGCCGGTGGCGGCGCGGCGCGGATAGCCGTCGGCATAGCCTGCGGCGGCGAGGCCGACGCGGGTGGAGCGTTTGGTGTAAAACGACGCGCCGTAGCCTATGGGTTCGTGCGGCTGCAACACGCGTTCGCCGAAGATTTCGGTCACGAGGCGCATCACGGGTTTGAAGCGGGGGTCTTTTTCGAGAAAGGGGTCGACGCCGTAAAGTGCGAGCCCCGCGCGTCCCCAGTCGCGCCGCGCCTGCGGGTAGGCGAGGGCGGCGGCGGAGTTGGCCAGGCTCTCTTCGCCCGCCAAAGCGGCGCAGGCGAGATCGAAGGTTTCGATCTGCATGTCGGTCATGCCGCGCTCTTCTTCGTCGGCGCAGGCGAAATGGCTGGTTTTGACGACGGTGGCGACTTTGCCGCTCTGCATCAGCGCGGTGTGGGCGGCGGCGTAGTTATGCGGGAAGAAGCCGGCGCGGTGCATGCCGGAATCCATTTTCAGCCACACGGTAACGGGCGTCTGCCAGTCGTGGCGCAGCAGGCTTTCGAGCTGCCACTGGCTGCCGACCACCGGCCACAGATTGAGCCGTTCCACTTCGGCGTATTCTTCGGGTTCGAACACGCCTTCGAGCAGGACGACGGGGTTGGCGATGCCGTGTTCGCGCAGCAGGCGGGCTTCTTCGAGAAAGGCGACGGCAAAACCGTCGGCGATGTCGGCCAGCGCGTGGGCGCAGCGCAGCGCGCCGTGGCCGTAGGCGTCGGCTTTGAGCACTGCCAGCATGCGGCCGCCGTGGATTTGTTTGAGGGTTTGGTAGTTTTCGCGCAGGCGGTCGAGGCGGATTTCGGCGCGCAGGGGTCTCATGGCAGTTGTCCTTCGGTGTGGGCGGGAACGGGAAACGGGAGGCCGTCTGAAAGCCCGTGTGCACGGGGAAACGGGCTTTCAGACGGCCTGCGGATTATAGGCGGGTCGGGGGCGTTTTTGAAGATGTAAAAAAAACGCAAAAGGCCGTCTGAAAGCGGTTTGGCAAGGCGGACGGGCGGCACGGTTGTGGCATAATCGGCCGCATGGTTTACTTAGGAACGAACAATGTCCATCTCCCCCGCACAATACTTCCTCTACCTGCAATACATGCTGGCCGCCCTCGCGCTGCTGGCTTTGTTTTGCACCCTCTACGTCAAAATCACCCCCGTGCGCGAGCTGCATCTGATTAAAAACGGCAACCTCGCCTGCGCCCTCTCCTTCAGCGGCACCACCGTCGGCTTCTGCCTGCCGCTGGCATCCAGCATTTCCCACAGCGTCGGTTTTACCGACTTTCTCTTGTGGGCGGTGGCGGCGGGCGCGCTGCAAATCGCCGTGTATTTCGCCGCCGAGCGCCTGATTCCGCAGGCTGCTGACGAATTGGCCGCCAACAATGTCGCCGTCGGCGCGCTGTTCGGCAGCCTGTCCGTCGCCGTCGGCCTGCTCAACGCCGCCTGTCTGTCGTAACCCGTTTGAACCCCCCCCAACCGCAAAGGAAAAACGCCATGTTCAGCTTCATTAAAAAGCAGTTTATCGACATCATCCAATGGGAAAACCCCGACGACGAAACGCTGGTGTGGCGTTTTCCCATTGCCGACCAGGAAATCCAAAACGGTGCCAGCCTCACCGTGCGCGAATCGCAAATGGCGCTGTTTGTCGACGAGGGCAAAACCGCCGACGTCTTCTCCGCCGGCATGTACAAGCTCAACACGCAGACCCTGCCCGTCCTCACCTATCTGAAAAACTGGGACAAACTGTTTGAATCCCCGTTCAAATCCGACGTCTACTTCTTCAACGTCAAACAGCAGCTCGCCCGCAAATGGGGCACCGCCCAGCCCGTTACCGTGCGCGACCCCGAGTTCGGCGCGGTGCAGCTGCGCTCCTTCGGCATGTACAGCTACCGCATCAGCGACCCCGAAACCTTCTTCAAACAGGTCAGCGGCGTCGTCGAAAGCTACACCGGCCACCAGCTCGAACAGCAGCTTCGTAATATTGCCGTTACCCAGCTTGCCGCCGTGTTCGGCAATTCGGGCACGCCCTTCCTCGACATGGCCGCCAACCAAATCCTGCTGTCGCAGAAACTGGCGGAAAACCTCGCCCCCGAGTTCGCACGCCTCGGCCTGACGCTGGAAAACGCCACCGTCGAAAGCATCAGCCTGCCCGACAACATCCAACAGGCGCTCGACAAAAAAATCTCCATGGGCATCGTCGGCAACCTCGACACCTACACCAAATTCCAAACTGCCGAAGCCATCCCGCTGGCGGCGCAGAACGAAGGCGGCGTTGCCGGCATCGGCGCGGGACTGGGCGTGGGCGCGGGCATCGGCCAGGCAATGGCCGGCGCAATGGCGGGCATGATGCAGCCGAACGCCCAGCCCGCCGCCGGAGAGGCCGCCGCGCCCGTTCAGACGGCCACCGAAGACCCGCAGGCCAAGTTGCAGAAACTCAAAGCCCTGCTCGACGGCGGCCTGATTTCCGCCGAAGACTTTGAAAAAGCCAAAGCCGAAGTGCTGAAACAGCTTATCGGTTGACGGCACATCCCGGGGGGCATCAGCAAGCGGCGTTTACAACGTAAAAGGCCGTCTGAAAAACCCGGCACGCCCCGAACCGTCCGAAAAAGGCCGTCTGAAACGGTAAAAACAACCCTTTTCAGACGGCCTCACCCGACATAGCACTTTCAGACGGCCGCAAACGGCAGAGGCCGTCTGAAACCCGCATCCGCCCGATTCCACGGAAAACCCATGACCCGCGAACCCCTCTTCCACACCGACTGCCCCAGCTGCGGCGGGCGCGTCGAAGCGCATTCCGCCACCTCCGTCACCCTCGTCTGCAGCTACTGCAACAGCATGCTCGTGCGCGAGGCGGCGAGCGTTGCCGACCTCGGCCGCGACTCCGCCCTGCTGGAAGACTACAGCCCGCTGCAAATCGGCACGCAGGGGCGCTGGGGCACGCATCCCTTCTCCCTCGTCGGCCGCGTGCAGATGCACTACGACGCGGGCGTGTGGAACGAATGGTACGTCCTCTTCGACGACGGCAGCACCGGCTGGCTTGCCGAAGCGGGCGACATCTACACCTTCACCCGTCCGCACGCCACGCCGAACGGCCTGCCCGCCTTCGACGACATCCGCGCCGGTTTCACCACCTTCGACTTTGGCAGCAAACGCTTCATCGCCTCCGACGTGCGCCGCGTCACCCTCAAACACGCCGCCGCCCAAGGTGAACTGCCGTTCGAGCTGAAAGAAGACAGCGTCAGCCAAGTGGCCGACTGGCGCTGCGAAAACGTCTTCCTCACCACCGACTACTCCGACAGCCCGCCCGCCTTCTACACCGGCAGCGCCGTCAAACTCGACGACCTGCAACTGCAATACACCCGCACCGCCGACCAAATCAAAGAAAGCACAGGCCGTCTGAAAGGCAGCCGCCAATCCGAAAACTGCCCCAACTGCGGCTCGCCCGTCCACTGGGTGAGCGGCCTGGCCGACAACATCCTCTGCCCCTCCTGCGGCAGCGACCTCGAAGCCGTGGATGGCAAAGTCGAACTCATCGAAGCCAACGCCATGCGCGAAGCGCAGCAGGAAGCCCTCACCCTGCCCGTCGGCAGCAGCGGCACATTCAAAGGCAAAACCTACACCGTCATCGGCGCCCTGCACAAAGACGAATACGAAGCGCAAACCGCCTTCGACATGATGTATGCCTTCAAAAAATCCTTCGCCCCCACTCCCGTCGGCCGCTGGCGCGAATACCTGCTCTACCACCCCGAAAGCGGCTTTCTCTGGCTTATCGAAAGCGAAAACGGCTGGGAAGCCTCGCGCACCGTACACGACTGGCCACGCCTCGACCGCAACGGCCGACCGCAGGGCTGCGAAAAACTCTACGACTACGGCAGCCGCGTCGGCTACGCCGCAGGCGCGTTCTACTGGCACGTGCGCGCCGGCGATCTCAACTATTACAGCGACTACAAACGCGGGCGCGGCAAAATCTCCTCCGACCTCTCCCCCGCCGAAATGTCGTGGAGCATCACCGACCCCGTCGACCACCGCGAAATCGCCCGCGCCTTCGGCCTTGAAGAAAAACAGACCGAACCGGGCGGCGACGGACACATCCCGCAAAGCGTGGTTTGGCTGATGATCGGCCTGCTCGCCATCCTCAACACCCCCGCCTTCTTCACCGACAGCGACGCCGGCTTCTTCCTGCCCCTCTTGGCAGGCTACGGCCTGCACAAACTCGGCAGCCCCTCGGAAGAAGACGGCAGCAGCCTGATAGGCAGCACCACCGCCTACGTCATCATCGGCTCGGTCATCATCCTTTTTGCCACCGCCTTCAACTACGCCGCCGCCGACAACGGCAGCGGCACATCGGGCTACGGCGGCGGAGGCTACATCGGCGGCGGCTACTCGGGAGGCCACAAATGAGCCACGCCCCCGGCCGCCACGGCCTGCTCGACCTCTACGGCTGCGACGCCGACGTTTTGCGCGACGAAGGCCGTCTGAAAACCGTCCTGCACCAAGCCGCCGAAGCCGCGCAGGCCACCGTGTTATACAGCCGCTTCCACACCTTCGGCGGCGAAGGCGGCGTCACCGGCGTGCTGCTCTTGGCCGAATCGCACCTCACCGTCCACACCTGGCCCGAACGCCGCTACGCCGCCGCCGACATCTTCCTCTGCGGCGCCATGCCCGCCGAAGCCGCCCGCCTCGTTATCGAGAGGGAGCTGCGTGCCGAAAGCAGCCGCTGGCAGAGCATCGAGCGCGGAGAGGCCGTCTGAAACGTTTTTCAGACGGCCTTTGTGCACGTTTTGTTATCAGACGCGGAGGCCGTCTGAAACCCGTTTCAGACGGCCTTTCTGCATTCTGCGGCAGCGGTTTCAGACGGCCTTTGAGCCGCCTGCCGGGTTTCTTTCAGACGACCTGCATCCGCTCCTGCGTAAAATTGTTGATAATTTAACGCTGCCTGTTTATATTCCCGCCCGTTCACAACCCGCTGCCCAGGAGCAGATTATGTCCGTCAAAAACGTTGTCAAACTGATTGAAGAAAACGAAGCGCGTTTTGTCGATTTGCGCTTTACCGACACCAAAGGCAAGCAGCACCATTTCACCGTACCCGCCCGCGTGGTACTCGACGACCCCGAAGAATGGTTTGAAAACGGCCAGCCGTTTGACGGCTCGTCGATCGGCGGCTGGAAAGGCATTCAAGCTTCCGATATGCAGCTGCGCCCCGACCCCGCCACCGCCTTTATCGACCCGTTTTTCGACGATGTAACTGTCGTCCTCACTTGCGATGTCATCGACCCGGCCGACGGTCAGGGCTACGGCCGCGACCCGCGCTCCATCGCCCGCCGCGCCGAAAACTACCTCAAATCCACCGGCATCGGCGACACCGCCTATTTCGGCCCCGAACCCGAATTTTTCGTCTTCGACGGCGTGGAATTTGAAACCGCCATGCACAAAACCCGTTTTGAAATCACGTCCGAAAGCGGCGCATGGAGCAGCGGCCTGCATCTCGACGGCCAAAACACCGGCCACCGCCCCACCGTCAAAGGCGGCTACGCGCCCGTCGCGCCCATCGACGCAGGACAGGATTTGCGCTCGGCGATGGTGAATCTCTTGGAAGAAATCGGCATTCCGGTTGAAGTGCACCACGCCGAAGTCGGCACCGGCAGCCAGATGGAAATCGGCACCAAATTCAGCACTTTGGTCAAACGTGCCGACCAAACCCAAGACATGAAATACATCATCTGGAACGTGGCCCACAACTTCGGCAAAACCGCCACCTTCATGCCCAAACCCATCATGGGCGACAACGGCAGCGGCATGCACGTGCACCAATCCATCTGGAAAGACGGCCAAAACCTGTTTGCCGGCGACGGCTACGCCGGCCTCTCCGACACCGCGCTCTACTACATCGGCGGCATCATCAAACACGCCAAAGCCCTCAACGCGATTACCAATCCTTCGACCAACTCCTACAAACGCCTCGTGCCGCACTTTGAAGCCCCGACCAAACTGGCCTACTCGGCCAAAAACCGCTCGGCTTCCATCCGCATTCCGTCGGTTGGTAGCAGCAAAGCCCGCCGCATCGAAGCCCGTTTCCCCGACCCCACCGCCAACCCGTATCTGGCCTTTGCCGCGCTTTTGATGGCCGGTTTGGACGGCATCCAAAACAAAATCCACCCGGGTGAACCGGCCGACAAAAACCTCTATGACCTGCCGCCCGAAGAAGACGCACTCGTGCCCACCGTGTGCGCCTCGCTCGAAGAAGCCCTCGCCGCACTCAAAGCCGACCACGAATTCCTGCTGCGCGGCGGCGTGTTCAGCCAAGACTGGATCGACAGCTACATCGCCTTTAAAGAAGAAGACGTGCGCCGCATCCGCATGGCACCGCACCCGCTGGAATTTGAAATGTATTACTCGCTTTGATACAGCGTTTGTTTGAAAGGCAAAGGCCGTCTGAAAACCGGAAACAAGGTTTTCAGACGGCCTTTTTACTGCCTCCGGACTTGTTTTGAGCCGCAGAAAGGACATTTTTTGTATTCAAAGCCTTTGAACCTCTTTAAAGCTACCGCAAAGGCGGGAGCTGACTGCCGGAAGTTTGGTTTACTATGGACAAAATGTATAAATATTTTGCCGGATAGGCTGTCTAAAAAGAAAAATCGGCGGAGTTTGTTGCTGTTTTGTCCAATTTCAGTATAATCGCCGCTTCTTTGAAGAAACTGCCCGATGACGATTGGACAAAAAATGCAATTGAACATAGACCGCTTAATCGCCTATTTCGGCGGCGTGAACGCGCTGGCCGAGGCTTTGAAGCAGCAAGACCCCGAAAACGCCGCCAGCACGGCCGCCATCTACAAATGGCGCGTGCGCGGCTCGCTGCCGCTCGCGCAGTTGAACAAACTGCTGGCGCTGGCCGAGTCGCAAGGCCGGCCGTTGGACTTGAATGCCTTTATGCAGCAGCAAACCACCTTGGAGAAAAACACCATGACCACCAGCCAAAACAACCGCGTCATCATATTCGACACCACCATGCGCGACGGCGAACAGTCGCCCGGCGCATCCATGACTAAAGAAGAGAAAATCCGTATTGCTCGCCAGTTGGAAAAAATGGGCGTGGACGTGATTGAAGCAGGCTTTGCCGCCGCCAGCCCGGGCGATTTCGAATCGGTGAACGCGATTGCCAAAATCATCACTAACGCCACCGTCTGCTCGTTGGCACGTGCCGTTGAAAACGATGTCCGCAAGGCGGGCGAAGCCGTTTCCCCCGCGCCGAAAAAGCGCATCCACACCTTCATCGCCACCAGCCCCATCCACATGGAATACAAGCTGAAAATGAAGCCGCAGCAAGTGATTGACGCGGCGGTGAAGGCGGTGAAAATTGCCAAAGAATACACGGACGACGTGGAATTTTCCGCCGAAGACGCAGTGCGCTCCGATTTGGACTTTTTGGCCAAAATCTTCACGGTGGTGATTGAAGCCGGTGCAACCACCATCAACATTCCCGACACCGTGGGCTATTCCGTTCCCTCCGTGTGGTACGAGCGTATCCGCGCCATTATCGGCAGCGTGCCCAACGGCGATAAAGTGGTTTGGTCCACCCACTGCCACAACGATTTGGGCATGGCGGTGGCCAACTCGCTGGCCGCCGTTCAGGCAGGCGTGCGCCAAGTGGAATGCACCATCAACGGCTTGGGCGAACGCGCGGGCAATGCCAGCTTGGAAGAAATTGTGATGGCTCTGAAAGTACGCCACGATTTGTTCGGCTTGGAAACGGGCATCGACACCACGCAAATCGTGCCGGCATCGAAACTGGTGTCCACCATTACCGGCTATCCCGTGCAGCCCAACAAGGCGGTGGTCGGCGCAAACGCCTTTGCGCACGAATCGGGCATCCATCAGGACGGCGTACTGAAACACCCCGAAACTTATGAAATCATGACTGCCGAATCGGTCGGCTGGGCCACCAACCGCCTGAGCCTGGGCAAACTCTCCGGCCGCAATGCCTTCAAAACCAAGCTCGCCGAGCTGGGCATCGAGCTCGAAAGCGAAGAAGCCCTTAACGCCGCCTTCGCCCGCTTCAAAGAGCTGGCCGACAAAAAACGAGAAATCTTCGACGAAGACCTGCACGCGCTGGTGTCCGACGAAATGGTCAGCCTCAATGCTGAAAGCTACAAATTCGTTTCGCAGAAAATCAGCACCGAAACCGGCGAAATGCCGCGCGCCGAAATCGTGTTCAGCGTGAAGGGCGAAGAAAAACACGCTTCGGCCACAGGCTCGGGGCCCGTCGATGCGATTTTCAAAGCCATCGAAAGCGTGGTGCAGAGCGGCGCGGTGTTGCAGATTTATTCCGTGAACGCCGTGACACAGGGCACGGAAAGCCAGGGTGAAACCAGCGTGCGCCTAGCTCGCGGCAACCGCGTCGTCAACGGCCAGGGCGCGGACACCGACGTGCTCGCCGCCACCGCCAAAGCCTATCTGTCGGCTTTGAGCAAGCTGGAATCCGGTGAGGAGAAAGTGAAAGCGCAGGGCGATATTTAAACCGCCGCCGCGCAAAGAGGCCGTCTGAAAGCAGGGTTTCACTTCGTTGAAGCCTTGCTTTCAGACGGCCTTAGTCTGTTTGTGTGCGTCAAGTTTGCGGGCGACGCCCGGCTATCTTTTTATTGAAACAACCGCTATACATGTAAAGAGGCCGTCTGAAAACGGGTTTTACTCTGTTGAAGCGTTGCTTTCAGACGGCCTTAGTCCGTTTGTGTACGTCAAGTTTGCGGGCGACGCCCAACTATCTTTATTAAACCAGCCGCTATACATAAAAGAGGCCGTCTGAAAAACAGTTTTCCACTCCGGTGGCGCATTGTTTTCAGACAGCCTCAGCCCGTATGAGGGGGTGTTTAACCACCTTTGTTTGCCAGAACGCGTGCGACGGTGTCGACCACGGCCTGTGTCTGCGGGTCGATTTCCAAATTGATTTCGTCGCCTTCCTGCCGCGTGCCGAAGAGGGTGCGTTGCAGGGTTTCGGGAATCAGGTGGACGTTGAATTCCGTATCCGACACTTGGCCGACGGTGAGGCTGCATCCGTCGAGCCCGACAAAGCCTTTGGGCAGGATGTAGGGGCGCAGCGCGGCGGGCAGGGAAAACCAAACAGTGGTGTTGAGGCCGCTGCGTTCGATGCGGGTGATGGCGGTGGTGGCGGTGATGTGGCCGCTCATCAGGTGGCCGCCGATTTCGTCGCCGAAGCGGGCGGCGCGTTCGAGGTTGACCGCGTCGCCTTCTTTCAGACGGCCTAAGTTGGTTTTGTCCAGCGTTTCGCCCATCAGGTCGAATTTTGCCAGCCGTCCGCCGGTTTCGGTGATGGTGAGGCAGCAGCCGTTGTGGGCGACGGACGCGCCCGGTTGCAGGCCGTGCGCCATGTGTTCGGGCAGCTCGACGGTGTGGGTGCGGAAGTCGGCGGCGGGCTGCTCGACGGAAACGATGCGGCCGATGCCTTGTACGATGCCTGTAAACATAATCGGTCTTTCGGGAGGGGTTGCGGAAGAGGGAAGGCCGTCTGAAACGGAAAACGGGCTTTCAGACGGCCTGTTGTGTCGTGAAGATGCCTGAGGCCGTTCCCGCCTTCGCGGGAATGATGTTTTTGAAAGTGCAGCTTTAACGTATTTAAGGCCGTCTGAAAGAGAGCAGCAGGTCGCGGAAGGCGTTGGGGTCTTTGATGAAGGTCATTTCGCCTTCCTGCGGGAAGTGGAAGTCGAGCAGGCGCGACACCCAGAAGCGGACGCAGCCGGCGCGCTGTGCCACGGGAAAGTAGGCGCGTTCCGCCGACGACAGGGAGCGCACGCTTTCGTAGCCGCGCATAAAGGCGTCGGCGAGGGCTGTGTCGAGGCGGTTGTCGGCGGTGCGCGCCCAGTCGTTGACGGCGATGGCAAGGTCGTACATGAAATTGCCGTCGCAGGCGTAATAGAAGTCGATGAAACCGGCCACGCCGTTGCCGTCTAGCAGAACATTGTCTTTGAACAGGTCGGCGTGGATGATGCCGCGCGGCAGGTCGGTATCGGGGTGCGCGTCGAGATAGGCGATTTCGTCGGCTAGCAGCGCGGCGTCTTCGCTGCTGAGCACGGGCAGCAGCTTGTCGGCCGATTCGCGCCACCAAGTGGTGTAACGCGGGTTGTTCATATGCATGGGGAAGTTTTGTCCCGCGATGTGCATTTTCGCCAGCATGGCGCCGGTGTTGAAACATTGTTCTGCCGTCGGCCAGCTTGTGTCGGCGCCGTTTAAGCAGGTGACGAGACAGGCCGGCTTGCCCGCCAATACGGAATCGAAACGCCCGTCTTTGCGCGGCACGGGTGCGGGGCAGGCGACACCGCTGCCGCTCAAATGCTGTTTCAGCAACAGGAAAAACGGCAGCTCGTGCTGCTGCAAAACCTCGAAAACCGTCAGCACGTAGCGGTCGGCGGAGGTGGTGAGAAAATAATTGCTGTTGGTCACGCCTTGGGCGATGCCGGTCAGCGAAACGAAAGCGCCCAAATCATAGTCGGCCAGAAATGCGCGCATTTCGTCGTCGGAAACGCTGGTGTAAACGGACATGGTTACTTAACTGCCTGAATGTGGTTTCAAATGGAAAAAAACGTCGGAAAAAACGGACGAATCATACTGAAAAAAACATGGCGGTGCGATATGCAAATCAGGCGGCGGGAGCGGATTTTGGATAAAGAACGGAGTGTATGGGGAAATTGCAGAAACAAAATTCTCTTTCTGCACATTGACATGACAAATTTGCTTTATTTTTTCCGTTTTCCCTGCTTGACTGAAGTTTGCCGGGTTCTGTATAGTTCACGTCTTCGCTGCTTCGGCGGCGCTGTTCTTTAACAAAACGATTACCGATAAGTGTGAGTGCGCGAGCCTCACACTGCGACAAAAACAGACAGAAGATGTTTAACATTGGCTGTCGGTTTCTT
>NZ_JBKGTW010000034.1:0-23782 GCF_046546535.1 Neisseria sp. WLZKY-1 | reverse complement strand
AGGTTTATTAAGGATCATTTTGCTAGAAAATGAATTTGCAGCAGTAAATTTGTTACTTAGTGCGTTGCTTCTCTGATTTAGCAGTAAATTTGTTACTTACGCCTGGGTAAACGAAAGGCCGTCTGAAAACCCTCAAACGGAGTTTTCAGACGGCCTCAGCCATTTTGCGCCGCGTTTTAGGGCGCGTTGACAATCAGCCTTGCGGCGGTGTTTTTGGCAAAAAATACCCACAAGACGAATGTCAACGCCCTATTCGCCGACGGTTTTTTCAATCAGCGCCGGCACACGGTCGAGCGTGTTTTCCACGTCGGCCACCGAAATGCCGCTGTCGGCAATCAGGGCACGGGTGTCAGCGACGACGGCGCGCACCTGCCCGTCGGTTTCCGTTACCAGCACTTTGAGCGGCAGGCGCAGGGCGAAGTCGGGGTCTTTCACCATCAGCGGCGTGCCTGCTTTGGGTGCGCCGAACACAATCACCGTGGCCGGCTGCATGTCCAGCCCCGCTTTTTGCGCGGCGGCGCGGTGGTCGATCAGGGCGAACACGGTCATGCCTTTGGCTTCTACGGCGTTTTTCAGGCGGGAAACGGTTTCGTCGAAGCCGTAGCGGCTGGTGACGCTGTGCACGTTCGTCGGAGGCTGCGCTGCTCCCGTTTGCGCGCCAGCGCAGGCAGACAGCGACAGGGCGGCGGCCAGGGCGGCAAATTTTCGCTTCATATTCATTCGGTTCTCCTTCAGTTTATGGTTTTCACAGTTGAGACGTTTGGAAAAAGTGGCCGTCTGAAAGGGTTTCAGACGGCCTTTTGGCAAACGGGCTGTTATTTCATGCCTTTGGCGACGAGATCCTGATAGCCGCCGTGGTTGGTGACGCGGGTGTAGCCCAGTTTTTCCAGCATCTGCTTGGCAAGGCCGGCGCGGCGGCCGGATTTGCAGTAGAGGTTGACGGGGGCGTTTTTGTCGGGCACGGCTTCGGCGATTTTGGCGGTAATCTGTTCGAGCGGGATGTTTTGCGCAGCCGACAGATGACCTTCGGCGTATTCTTCGGGGCTGCGTACGTCTATCCAGACGCCGCTCTCCTGTGCCTGCTGCACCGTTTTAGCAGGTGCGGGCGACAGGGCGAAGGCGGGCTGGGCGAGCAGCGCGGCGGCGAGGAAGGCGGGGAGAAGGAGTTTTTTCATCGGGTTTCCTTTCGGTAATCACGGCACAAATAATGCGGCACAAAGGCCGTCTGAAAGCATTATTTCAGACGGCCTAGACGGTTTTCAGCTTTGGCTTTCCACCGCTTCAAAGGCGCGCAGGGCGTAAGTATAGGCCGCACCGGCGTTGAGGGAAATAGCGGTGGCCAGTGCGCCGGCGATTTCGCCTTCGGTTGCACCCGCTTTGACGGCGGCGGCGGCGTGGACGCTGATGCAGCTTTCGCAGCGGGTGGTGATGGCGACGGCGATGGCGATCAGTTCGCGCGTTTTCGCGTCGAGGGCTTCGGCGGCGGCAGCCTGTTCCAATGTGCCGTAGGCTTGCAGCATTTTCGGGTGTTTTTTGCCCATTTCGCCGAAGGCTTTTTTAACGTGGGCGGTGTGTTCGGGCCAGTCTTTAAACATGACGGTTTCCTTTCGGGGTATGTATTGTTGGAAAGGCCGCCATTATTGCGGGTTTTATAGTATTATAATCTGCAAATCGTATCATGAGGTGGCGCAAAATGGATATTCTCGACAAGCTGGTGGCGCTCTCGCAGGTGAGCGGCAGCGTCGATGTGCAGTGTCTGTTTCAGGGCGAATGGTATGTGCGGCACGAGGCGCGGCGCGGGCAGGGGCTGGTACATATCGTTACGGGCGGCGAGTGCTGGCTCAAAGCGGATGCCGACGACAAGGCGCGGCGGCTGCGCGCGGGCGACGTGGTGTTTTTCCCGCGCACCGCCGCCCATGTGTTGAGCAGCGAGGCCGGTTGCAGCAACAGCGGCGCAGCGGTGGCGGCACAGCGCAGCGGCGCGTTCACGCTCAAACACAGCGGCACGGGCGCGGCGGATTTGAGCCTGTTTTGCGCCCGCTTTTCTTATGACACGCAGGCCGATCTGATGGCGGGTCTGCCGGAAACGGTGCTGCTCGATATGCGCGGCACGCCGCTGCCGCATTTGGTGTCGCTGTTGCAGGCCGAGGTCGACAGGCCGCAGCCCGGTTCGAAGGCGGTGGTTGACGCGCTCTCGGCGGTGCTGCTGGTGTCGCTGGTGCGCGTTTTTCTGGCCGAACATCCGGTGCGGCCGCTGCCCGAGGGGCTGCTCAAAGGCTGGCGCGACCGCCGTTTGCGCGGCGTGATTCAGGCGGTGCTCGACGACCCGGCGCGCGCGTGGACGATTGAGGAAATGGCCGACGCCGCCACCGTGTCCCGCGCCCAACTAATGCGCCTGTTTAAAGCGCACACCGGCACCAGCCCCTACGCCTTCGTCAACCGCATCCGCCTGCAACAGGCCGCCGCCATGCTGAAACAGGGCGCAGATTCGGTGCTCTCCGTCGCCCTTTCCTGTGGCTTCGGCTCGGAAACCCACTTCGGCAAGGCGTTTAAAAAAGCCTACGGCCTCACGCCCGGCCAGTACCGCAAACAGGCCGACGCGGCGGAAGATTTTGTGATTTGAACGCTTTTAGGCCGTCTGAAAGCCAGTTTTCCCCTTTTTCAGACGGCCTCACCCGCACACACACCATGAACGACCTCTCCTATCTCACCCTCTTTCTGCTCGGCTTCTTCGGCGGCGGCCACTGCCTGGCCATGTGCGGCGGCCTCTCCTCCGCCTTCGCCCTGCAACTGCCGCCGCACATCAACCGCCTGTGGCTCATCGTTCTGATGAACCTCGGCCGCCTTTCCAGCTACACCGCCATCGGCCTCATCGTCGGCGCGCTCGGCCAGTTCGGCATTTCCCTCGACCAGACGCGCGGCGTGCAAACCGCCCTGTTTTTCGCCGCCAACATCCTGCTGCTGCTGCTCGGCCTTTATCTGGCGGGGCTGTCCGACCTTGTGCGCCATATCGAAGGCGCGGGCAAACCGATCTGGAAACGCCTCAACCCGCTGCTTAACCGCCTGCTGCCGATCAAAAGCGTGCCCGCCTGTTTTGCCGTCGGCCTGCTGTGGGGCTGGCTGCCCTGCGGCCTCGTATACAGCGCCTCGCTCTACGCCCTCGGCAGCGGCAGCGCCCTGCACGGCGGCCTGCTGATGCTCTGCTTCGCGCTGGGCACCCTGCCCAACCTGCTGGCCTTCGGCTGGTTTGCCGGACAACTCAAAACCCTGCTGCAAAACCGCCGCGTCCGCCTCTTCGCCGGACTTTCCGTCTGCGCCTGGGCGCTGTGGCAGCTTTACCGTGTCGCGCTGACAATATTGTGAACCAAAGGCCGTCTGAAACTTTCAGACGGCCTTTCCCAACCCATGCTCCGTGCTTTTCAGACGGCCTTTTGCCTGTACAATCCGCCCCTTTGCCATTCCCGTCGAAACCCAAACCCATGAACATCCTCCAAGCCGAAAACCTGTCTTTTGCCGTCGGCCATGTCGCCCTGCTCGACAAGGCCGCTTTCCAACTCGACGCCGGCGAGCACGTCGGCCTGATCGGGCGCAACGGCGCGGGCAAGTCCTCGCTGTTGAAAATCCTCGCCGGCGTGCAGAAGCCCGACGACGGCCAGCTGGTGCTGCAAAACGGCCTGAAAACGGTGTATGTGCCGCAGGAGAGTTTTTTCGACCCGCAATCAACGGTGTTTGACGCCGTGTCCGAAGGGCTGGGCAGCCTGCGCGACGTGCTGCGCCGCTATCATGCGGTGCTCTCGGAACTGGAAAAGCAGCCTGAAAACGTAGAACTCGCCGCCGAAATGAACGCGCTGCAAAACCAAATCGAAGCGCAAAACGGCTGGCAGTTCGATGCCGCCGTGCGCCAGGCCATCGGCGAGCTCGGCCTGCCGGAAAACGAAACCATCGCCAACCTTTCCGGCGGCCAGAAAAAGCGCGTCGCCCTTGCCCAAGCCTGGGTGCAGAAGCCCGATATTCTGTTGCTCGACGAGCCGACCAACCACTTGGACATCGACGCCATCATCTGGCTGGAAAACCTGCTGCGCGGCTTTTCAGGCAGCCTGATTGTGATCACCCACGACCGCCGTTTTCTCGACAACATCGCCACCCGCATTGTCGAACTCGACCGCGGCATCCTGCGTTCTTATCCCGGCTCGTTCGCACGTTACAGCGAGAAAAAAGCCGAAGAGCTGGCGGTGGAAGCCGAGCACAACCGCCTGTTCGACAAATTCCACGCGCAGGAAGAAGCGTGGATACGCAAAGGCATCGAAGCGCGGCGCACCCGCAACGAAGGCCGCGTGCGCCGCTTGGAAGAACTGCGCCGCCAGAGAGCCGAGCGCCGCGAGCGGCAGGGGCAGGTGTCGTTCAAACTCGATGCGGGCGAAAAAAGCGGCAAAATCATCGCCGAACTGGAACACGCCAGCTTCGACTACGGCGGCAAACCCATCATGCGTGACTTCTCCGCCGTGATTCAGCGCGGCGACAAAATCGGCCTGATCGGCGCCAACGGCATCGGTAAAACCACCTTTTTAAAGCTGATTTTGGGCGAACTCTCGCCCACTTCGGGCAAGATCCGTCTCGGCAGCAAGCAGGAAACCGCCTATTTCGACCAGTTCCGCAGCGCGCTCAACGAAAACGACACCGTGTTCTACACCTTAGGCCAGGGCAACGATTATGTGGAAATCGGCGGCAAAAAACGGCATGTGATGGGCTATTTGGAAGATTTCCTGTTCCACCCCGCCCGCGCGCAAAGCCCCGTGTCTTCGCTCTCCGGCGGCGAGCGCAACCGCCTGCTGCTGGCCAAACTGTTTACCCGCCCGGCCAATATTCTGGTGCTCGACGAGCCGACCAACGATTTGGACATCGACACGCAGGAATTGCTGGAAGAGCTGCTGCGCGACTACGACGGCACCGTGTTTCTGGTGTCGCACGACCGTACCTTTCTCGACAACGTCGTGACCCAAAGCATCGTGTTTGAAGGCGAAGGCCGTCTGAAAGAATACGTCGGCGGCTATCAGGACTATCTCGACACCAAAGCGCGGGAACAGACTTTTCAGGCTGCCACACCTGCGAAATCCGCCACCGAAGACGCACCCGCCAAGTCCGCCAAACCCAAGGCCAACCGCACCGTCAAACTCTCCTATAAAGAGCAGCGCGAACTCGACGCCCTGCCCGACGAAATCGCCGCACTCGAAACTGAGCAAAACGAACTGGCTGCGCAACTGTCCGACCCCGAAGTCTTCCGCGACTACGAAAAAGCCGCTGCATTGCAGCAGCGTGCGGAAGCGGTGGAAAACGAGCTGATGGAAAAACTGGAAAGATGGGAAGAATTGGAAGCCAAACAGGGCGGGGCAGGTTGAGGCCGTCTGAAAGGCATACGCAGAGCGTTTCCGCAAAAACGCCGCCCCATCAAAACGGGGCGGCGTTTTCACTGCGTGTCCGACCAACTCAAAAACCATAGCGGCCATGCAGGCAAAAAAATGCCGGGTTAGAAAACCCGGCTTTAAATTGGTGGGTCGTGAGCGATTCGAACGCTCGACCAACGGATTAAAAGTCCGCTGCTCTACCGACTGAGCTAACGACCCGCAAGTAAGAAAGGAAGAGCGCATAATAATGAGCCTTCCGCGCCGCGTCAAGCGTTTTTTGTATTTTTTTTTTGCGGCGGCAGGCCGCGCGGCGGGGAAACCCTTCCTGCTTGTGCGAAAGCTGCGCTTCCGAAAGCGCAGCTTCAATGCAGTGAAAACAGGGTAAAATGCCGCGTTTTTATCCGTTTGGAAAACCGCCGTGCGCCGCCTGCGCCTTCCCGTTTTGATTTTGCTGCTTGCCGCCTGCGCCTCCGATTTCCATCAGCGCGAAAACGCTTTTCTGCGCCGCGAAAACGAAGAATCGCTGGCGCAAAAAATCGTCAGAGGGCAGACCACCCGCGCCGACATCGAAACCATGTTCGGCAAGTCCTCCCGCGATAACGGCGGCTGTTACGGTTATCGCACGTCGTCGCTGCCGCTCTACAATTTCCTGCCGACCAATTTTTTCTACATGAAAAGCCGCAGCGACACATGGAAGCTGTGCATCGACTACGAGGGCGACACCGTGGCCGACTACCGTTTCCGCCACGATGTCAAAACCGAAACCGACTCTCCCGCAGGCAGTTTGATTAAAGACATTTTCAGACGGCCTCCAACCCCATCCGCATCAAAAATAAAGGAAACCTCCATGACCCGCAACGAACAACTTTTCACCCGCGCCAAAGCCATCATCCCCGGCGGCGTCAATTCGCCCGTGCGCGCCTTCGGCAGCGTCGGCGGCGTGCCGCGCTTCATCCAAAAAGCCGAGGGCGCCTATGTGTGGGATGCCGACGGCACGCGTTATATCGATTATGTCGGCTCGTGGGGGCCGGCGATTGTCGGCCACGCGCATCCCGAAGTGGTTGAAGCCGTGCGCGAAGCGGCTTTGGGCGGGCTGTCGTTTGGCGCGCCCACCGAGGGCGAAATCGTGATTGCCGAAGCAATCGCCAAACTCGTGCCCAGTGTCAAGCAGGTGCGCTTGGTGAGCTCGGGCACGGAAGCGACCATGTCGGCCATCCGCCTGGCGCGCGGTTTTACCGGCCGCGACAAAATCGTCAAATTCGAGGGCTGCTACCACGGCCATTCCGACAGCCTGCTGGTGAAAGCGGGCAGCGGTTTGCTCACGTTCGGCAACCCGTCGTCCGCAGGCGTGCCAGCCGATTTCACCAAGCACACGCTGGTGCTGGAATACAACAACGTTGCCCAGATCGAAGAAACCTTCGAGAAAATCGGCGGCGAAATCGCCTGCGTCATCGTTGAGCCGTTTGCGGGCAATATGAACTTGGTGCGGCCGTCTGAAAGCTTTGTCAAAGCCCTGCGCGATTTGACCACCAGCCATGGCGCGGTATTGATTTACGACGAAGTGATGACCGGATTCCGTGTCGCGCTTGGCGGCGCACAGTCGCTGCACGGCATCACGCCCGATTTGACCACCATGGGCAAAGTGATCGGCGGCGGCATGCCGCTGGCGGCGTTTGGCGGCCGCAAAGACATCATGGCCTGCATCTCCCCGCTGGGCGGCGTGTATCAGGCCGGCACTTTGTCGGGCAACCCCGTCGCCGTCGCCGCCGGTTTGAAAACGCTGGAAATCATCCAGCGGCCGGGCTTCTACGAAAATCTTACCGCGCGTACCGAACAGCTGGTGCAAGGCTTTCAGGCTGCCGCCGCAGCTGCAGGCGTCGCCTTCTGTGCCGACAGCGTGGGCGGCATGTTCGGCCTGTATTTTTCAGACGGCCTGCCGCGCAACTACGGCGACATGGCGCGCTCCAACGTGGACGGCTTTAAAACCTTCTTCCACGGCATGCTCGACAAACAAGTCGCCTTCGGCCCCTCAGCCTACGAAGCAGGCTTCGTCTCCGCCGCGCATACGCCGGAACTGATTGAAGAAACCGTGGCCGCTGCGAAAGCAGTGTTTCAGGCGATGGCCGTCTGAAAAAACAATCTGCCAAAAAAGCAGCCTGAAAGCGGGATAAACCGTTTTCAGGCTGCTTTTGTATGTTTTACATCGAAATATCCCCGAACCAGGCTTTACGAAACATGATCGGATACACCGTTACCGTGGCAACAGCATCGGCAGCCAGAGCCAATGGGGTGAGCAGGGCGGCGGCGACTTTTTGGCCGGCGGGGGCGGATTTGCCGTAAGAGCGGCCTAATTGCACCGGCAGACGGCTCTCGAAACGGTATTCGGCAGGAACTTTCAAATTGCCGACGGCGTACATTTTTCCGGTAACCGCGCTGCAGGTTTCGTAGCCGTCCGGTTTTTTGTCAAAGCCCAAAGCGGCCAATTGCTTGGCTTCGGCGGGATTGTCGGTTTGGTAGCCCAGGCAGTATTCGCTGCGGAACGAGCCTTTCTCTCCTTCGCGGCGTTCTAAAACAAAGGTGTTGTTTTTGTAGCGCTTGTTTGCTTCAAGATCGCCTTTGCTTTTAAAAGAAAAGGCTTTGGGAAATTGCGCGCGCAGTTGTGCCAAGCGCTGCGTGTTTTCCTCTCCTTGGTCTAAAACGTACCAGTATTTTTCGCCCACCAGTATCAGGCTGCCTTTTTTTAACTGGCTGCTGTCGGCAGTGGCAACGGCAAAGGCGGTGATGTTGTCGCTCTCGTCTGCGGCAAATTCGTACTGGTCGCCGGCCACACGCTCCCACATGATGCCGGTCATGCAGCCGCCCAGCAGCAGGCAGGCGGCAAGGGTGGGGATAAGGTTTTTTTTCATGGGGGTTTCCTTTGTACGTCGGTGTTGGTGGCAGAATGTAGCACAGCATGCCGGATTGGGCAGCCTGAAAGCCGGTTTCCCGTTTTCAGGCTGCTTTTTGTGTGTCTTTTGCGCCGCCTTTTTGCTGCGCGGCGGTACGAAACACAATGTTTTCAGACGGCCTCAACAACAAAAAACACCCGCAGGGCGCAAACCCTGCGGGTGTTGTTTTCAACGCTTGCGCGTCGGGCTTTCAGACGGCCTCTTACATCATGCCGCCCATTCCGCCCATGCCGCCCATATCGGGCATGGCCGGTTTGTCTTCGGGGATTTCGGCAATCATGCAGTCGGTGGTCAGCATCAGGCCGGCGATGGACGCGGCGTGTTGCAGCGCGGAGCGGGTGACTTTGGCGGGGTCGAGCACGCCCATTTCAATCATGTCGCCATATTCGCCGCTGCCTGCGTTGTAGCCGTAGTTGCCTTGGCCTTCCAGCACTTTGTTCACCACCACGCTGGGTTCGCCGCCTGCGTTGGCGACGATTTGGCGCAGCGGGGACTCAACCGCACGCAGTACGATTTGTACGCCTGCGTCTTGGTCGGCATTGCCGGTGTGCAGGTTTTCCAGAGCCGCGCGGGCACGCAGCAGAGCGACGCCGCCGCCGGCAACCACGCCTTCTTCAACGGCTGCGCGGGTAGCGTGCAGCGCGTCTTCCACGCGGTCTTTTTTCTCTTTCATTTCAACTTCGGTCGCCGCGCCGACTTTGATAACGGCAACGCCGCCGGCCAGTTTGGCCACGCGCTCTTGCAGTTTTTCTTTGTCGTAGTCACTGGTGGCGGTTTCGATCTGTTTGCGGATTTCGCCGACGCGGGCTTCAACGGCGGCTTTGTCGCCCAAACCGTCGATGATGGTGGTGTTTTCTTTGCCCACTTCGATGCGTTTGGCCTGGCCGAGGTCTTCGAGGGTGGCTTTTTCCAGCGAGAGGCCGACTTCTTCGGCAATCACGGTGCCGCCGGTGAGAATGGCGATGTCTTGCAGCATGGCTTTGCGGCGGTCGCCGAAGCCGGGGGCTTTCACGGCCACGGTTTTCAGGATGCCGCGAATGTTGTTCACCACGAGGGTGGCGAGGGCTTCGCCTTCCACGTCTTCGGCGATAATCAAGAGCGGACGGCTGGTTTTGGCAACCTGTTCCAAAACGGGCAGCAGGTCGCGGATGTTGCTGATTTTTTTGTCAAACAGCAGTACGAAGGGGGCGTCCAGCTCGGCGATTTGTTTTTCGATGTTGGACACGAAATAGGGGGAGAGGTAGCCGCGGTCGAACTGCATGCCTTTGACGACTTCCACTTCGTTTTCCAGCGATTTGCCGTCTTCCACGGTAATCACGCCTTCTTTGCCCACTTCGTTCATCGCCTGGGCGATGATTTGGCCGATGGCTTCGTCGGAGTTGGCGGAGATGGAGGCCACTTGGGCGATTTCTTTGGATTTTTCCGGCACGGGTTTGGCGATGTTTTTCAATTCGCCCACCAGCGCGGCGACGGCTTTGTCGATGCCGCGTTTGAGGTCGGTGGGGTTCATGCCGGCGGTAACGTATTTCATGCCTTCGGCAACGATGGCTTGCGCCAATACGGTAGCGGTAGTCGTACCGTCACCCGCTACGTCGTTGGTTTTGGACGCGACTTCTTTCACCATTTGCGCGCCCATGTTTTCGAATTTGTCTTTCAGTTCGATTTCTTTAGCGACGGTAACGCCGTCTTTAGTGATGTGCGGACCGCCGAATGCGCGGTCAACCACTACGTTGCGGCCTTTAGGGCCCAGAGTTACGCGTACGGCGTTTGCCAATACATTGACGCCGTTTACCATTTTTTGGCGAACTTCATTGCCGAATTGTACGTCTTTTGCTGCCATTTAAATTCTCCAAATCAATATTAAAAATCTGTTCGAGGCCGTCTGAAAACTTCATATTTGATTCAGACGGCCTTTGGTTCTGAAACTTAATTCAACAATTATTCAACGATACCGAAGATGTCTTCTTCACGCATTACCAACAGCTCTTCGCCGTCGGCTTTTACAGTTTGGCCGCTGTATTTGCCGAAAATCACTTTGTCGCCGACTTTGACATCCAGCGGACGGCGTTCGCCGTCTTTACCGACTTTGCCCGCGCCCACGGCGATCACTTCGCCCATATCGGGTTTTTCGGCGGCCGCACCGGGCAGGACGATACCGGAGGCGGTTTTTTCTTCGGCTTCCAAGCGTTTGACGACGACGCGGTCGTGCAGGGGACGGATAGTCATAAAAAAATCTCCATTTAAGTTGACAGTCATAAAAAACAGACCTTTGCGGTCGAATCGGCAGTCGGACGGCGCACCGCCCGACCCAACGGCGGGGAAAATAGGGCTGCGGCAGGCGAATTCAAGCCCTGCAGGACAATTTTTTCCGCCGCCGCGCCCGTACCGCCGCACAGCCCCGCCCCGTTGTGTTTGAGGCCGTCTGAAACCACCGCTCCGCCAACGTGAAAACGCGGGCAACGGTGTTACAATCCGCGCGTTTTGCCGCGCCTGTTTTCAGAAACGTCATTCCCGCGTAGGCGGGAACGGCCTCATGCCAACCCACTCAAAGGAAAAAACATGAAACTATCCGATCTCTTTAACAACAACGAATTTGCTTCGCGCCACATCAGCTTTGCCGACGAGGCCGCGCTTTTGGCGGCTTTGGGCGAGCAAGACATGGCCGGTTTTGTGGACAATACTGTGCCGCAGAGCATCCGTATGCCGTCCGAACTCGGCCTGCCCGACGCGCTCACCGATGCCGACGCGCTTTTGAAAATCAAGGGCATCGCGGCGAAAAACAAAATCAACAAAAGCTATATCGGTTTGGGTTATTACCCTACCCGCCTGCCGAATGTGATTTTGCGCAATGTATTGGAAAACCCGGGCTGGTACACGGCCTACACGCCCTATCAGGCGGAAATCGCGCAGGGGCGTTTGGAAGCCCTGTTGAATTTCCAGCAGGTGTGCATCGATTTGACCGGCTTTGAAGTGGCGGGCGCGTCGCTGTTGGACGAGGCGACGGCCGCCGCCGAGGCAATGGCGATGGCGCACCGCGTGGGCAAGGTGAAATCGGAGCGTTTCTTTGTTGACAGCCGCGTGTACCCGCAAACGCTGGACGTGATGAAAACCCGTGCCAAGTATTTCGGCTTCGAGCTGGTGGTCGGCGACATTCAGACGGCCTTTGAGGGCGATTATTTCGGTGCGCTGCTGCAATACGCGGGCACCGACGGCGATGTGGTGGATTTAACCGACACGATAGGCCGTCTGAAAGAAAAAGGCACGGTTGTGGCCGTGGCCGCCGACATCATGAGCCTGGTTCTGCTCAAATCGCCTGCCGCGATGGGCGCGGACATTGCTTTGGGCAACACGCAGCGTTTCGGCGTGCCGATGGGCTTCGGCGGCCCGCACGCGGCTTATTTTGCCTTTAAAGACGAGTTCAAACGCTCCGCCCCCGGCCGCATCATCGGCGTATCGAAAGACGCATCGGGCAAACCCGCACTGCGCATGGCGCTCTCCACCCGCGAGCAGCACATCCGCCGCGAAAAAGCCACGTCCAACATCTGCACCGCGCAGGCGCTGTTGGCCAATTTGGCGGGCATGTACGCGGTGTACCACGGCCCCGAAGGCGTAAAACGCATCGCCCGCCGCATTCACGCGCTGGCTTCGGCCTTTGCCGACGCGCTGGTTTCAGACGGCCTCAAAGTCGTACACGAAGTATTTTTCGACACCGTATTGGTGGACTTGGGCAGCAAAGAAAAAGCCGACCAAGTGTTTCAGACGGCCTTGTCGCTGGGCTACAACCTGCGCCGCGCCGCCGATACACAAATCGCCGTGGCCTTCCACGAAGAATCGAGCCGCGAAGATTTGGTCGTGTTGTACTACATCTTTACCGGCAAACAGACCTTCACGCTCTCCGACGAAGTCAAAGGCCGTCTGAACGGCAGCCTGCTGCGCAGCGACGCCATCCTGCAACACCCCGTGTTCAACCGCTACCACACCGAACACGAAATGCTGCGCTACCTGAAAAAACTCGAAGACCGCGACCTGGCCATGAACCGCAGCATGATTTCTCTCGGCTCGTGCACCATGAAGCTCAACGCCACCAGCGAAATGCTGCCCATCACCTGGCCCGAGTTCACCGACATCCACCCCTACGCCCCTGCCGATCAGGCCGAAGGTTACCGCGAACTCATCGACAGCCTCGAAGCCGCGCTCAAAGCCATCACCGGCTTTGACGCCATCTCCATGCAGCCCAACTCCGGCGCACAAGGCGAATACAGCGGCATGCTCGCCATCCGCCGCTACCACGAAGCGCAGGGCCACCCCGAGCGCAACGTCTGCCTGATTCCCAAATCCGCCCACGGTACCAACCCCGCCACCGCCGCCATGCTCGGCATGAAAGTCGTCGTGGTCGATACCGACGAACACGGCAACGTCAACGTGTCCGACCTCAAAGCCAAAGCCGAACAATACAAAGACACCCTCGGCGCGCTGATGATTACCTACCCGTCCACCCACGGCGTGTACGAAGAAGGCATCCGCGACATCTGCCAAATCATCCACGACAACGGCGGCCAAGTGTACATGGACGGCGCCAACATGAACGCCCAAATCGGCATCATGCAGCCGGCCGAAGTCGGCGCAGACGTATTGCACATGAACCTGCACAAAACCTTCTGCATCCCCCACGGCGGCGGCGGCCCCGGCATGGGTCCCATCGGCCTCAAAGCCCACCTCGCCCCCTATGCCCCCGGCCACACCCTCACCGACACCCGCAGCGCGAGTGCAGGCGAAACCGCCGTATCCGCCGCCGCCTTCGGCTCGGCCGCCATCCTGCCGATTACCTGGATGTACATCACCATGATGGGCAAACAAGGCATGAAACAGGCCACCGAATGGGCATTGCTCAACGCCAACTACGTTGCCAAAAAATTGGGCGAAGACTACCCGATTCTTTACACCGGCAAAAACGGCCGCGTCGCCCACGAGTGCATCGTCGATTTGCGCCCCCTCAAAGCCGAAAGCGGCATCACCGAAACCGACATCGCCAAACGCCTGATGGACTACGGCTTCCACGCCCCCACCGTCTCCTTCCCCGTGGCCGGCACCCTGATGATTGAGCCCACCGAGAGTGAGAGCAAAGCCGAACTCGACCGCTTCATCGCCGCACTCAAATCCATCAGAGGCGAAGTGCGGAAAGTCATCGACGGCACCTGGCCGAAAGACGACAACCCGCTTGTCAACGCCCCGCACACCGCCGACGACCTCGCCGACGAATGGACGCACCCCTACAGCCGCGAAGAAGCCGTGTTCCCCCTGCCGCACAACCGCGAACACAAATTCTGGCCGAGCGTCAAACGCGTCGACGACGTATACGGCGACCGCAATCTCGTCTGCACCTGCCCGCCGCTTGAGGATTACCAAGACTAATCCAGCCGCAGCGGCATAAACCGAAGGCCGTCTGAAACCTGATATTCGGGTTTCAGACGGCCTTTTTATGTTTTAAAACTGCCTGCGGCAGCGGCATAACGCCGCCGCGTATCAGCAGTGCACCAACGTGCCTTCGTCTTCGCCGCTGATTACGCGTTTGAGCGCGCCTTCTTTGGCGATGCCGAATACGACGATGTTGAGCTTGCGTTCGCGGCAGAGGGCGAAGGCGGTGGCGTCCATCACTTTGAGGTTTTTGTTGAGTGCCTCGTCAAAAGTGATGGTTTCGTAGCGGGTGGCCGACGGGTCTTTTTTCGGGTCGGCGGTGTACACGCCGTCGACGTTGGTGGCTTTGAGCATCACGTCGCAGTTCATTTCCGCGCCGCGCAGGGCGGCGGCGGTGTCGGTGGTGAAGAAGGGGTTGCCCGTACCGGCGGCGAAAATCACGACTTTGCCTTCTTCGAGATACTGGATGGCTTTGGGGCGGGCGTAGGTTTCGGCTATCTGCTGCATGGAGAGGGCGGATTGGACGCGGGCTTTGATGCCGAGGCTTTCAAAGGCGTCTTTGAGGGCGAGGGCGTTCATCACGGTGGCCATCATGCCCATGTAGTCGGCGGTGGCTCTGTCCATGCTGCCCGCTTGGGCGGACACGCCGCGGAAGATGTTGCCGCCGCCGACGACCACACCGACCTGCACGCCCATTTTGGCGATTTCGGCCACCTGGCCGACTATCTGCATGATGGTGTCGCGGTTGATGCCGAAGGGGTCGCCGCCCATCAGGGCTTCGCCGGAGAGTTTGAGCAGGACGCGTTTGTATTTTGTGGGGGTGGACATGGGATTCCTTTCGGGTAAACGGATGGGGAAGTCAAAACGGCGGGCATTATACGCGCTTCGCGGCGGCGGGAAAAAGGCCGTCTGAAAGCGAGAAAGGCCGGTGGCGGCGCTTTCAGACGGCCTTTTCGGGAGTAAAATCCGCCTGCCGCCTTTTCAGACGGCCTGTCATACTTTTAGGAGACTCTGATGATGAAAACGAAATTGGCCGCCGCGCTGCTCTGTCTGCTTTCCGTTTCCGCCTACGGCGCGTGCAAGGAAAGCGGCCAGCAGTGCGTGCATTACAAAAACGGCAGCGTCGCCGCCGAAGGGGCGTGCACTGTTACGAAATGTGAGGACGCGGCGGGCGGCTCGCTGAAATGGAAGCTGAAAAACACCGCCGTTGCGGTGCAGACCGACAAAAGCGGTAAAACGCTGGTAAACGGCAAGGCGGGGGCGCAGGCGAAAAACGCCAATGCCGCCGCGATGGGTCTGACCTGCTACGCGGCGGACGCGAAAAAAGGCGATTTGTTCTGTGCCACCCGTTATTGAGCGGGCGCGTGGCAAAGAGGCCGTCTGAAAGCCCGCTTCGGGTTTCAGACGGCCTGATATTTTTCCGCCAACGCGTGGGGGGGTGTTGCTTCGCAATGCACGCGTTCTTCGATTTCCGACAAACCGCCAGAGACCTTTGCAAAAAAGCCCTTCCTTCGACAGCCGGAACCCAAACACAGGTTTTCGGCTGTTTTCGCCCCAAATCACTCCTGATTTTACCCAAATACCCCCTTAATCCTCCCCGGACGCCCGATAATCAGGCATCCGGGCCGCCTTTTAGGCGGCAACAGACACACTTAGCCTGTTAGCCGCTTTCAACAGGTTTAAACACATCGCCTTCAGATGGCTTTGCGCACTCACTTTAATCAGCCCAAAATAGGCTGCCCGGGCATAGCGGAATTTACGGTGCAGCGTACCGAAGCTTTGTTCGACCACATAACGGGTCTTCGACAAATATCGGTTGCGCTTCGTCTGCGCCTCCGTCAGCGGACGGTTGCGGTGGGCTTTGCGCATAATGCCGTCCAACAACTGATGTTCTTTCAGATGTTACCGGTTTTCCGCACTGTCGTAGCCTTTGTCGGCATAGACGGTCGTACCTTCGGCAATGCCTTCCAGCAAAGGCGACAGGTGGTTGCACTCATGGGTATTGGCGGGAGTGATGTGCAGTTTCTCGATATAGCCTTCCTCATCGGTACGGGTATGTTGTTTGTAACCGAGTTTGTAGAGGCCGTTTTTCTTTGTCCAGCGGGCATCGCTGTCTTTACTCGGTGTGGTTTGGCCGCTGACTTGTCCTTCTTCATCGACTTCTATAGCTTGACGCTGTTTGCCGCCGGCGGTCTGAATAATGGTGGCGTCAATGACGGCGGCGGATGCTTTCTCTATTTTTAGGCCTTTTTCGGTCAGTTGGCGGTTAATCGGTTCCAGCAATTCGGACAGGGTGTCGTCTTGCGCCAGCCAGTTGCGGTAGCGGCATAAAGTGCTGTAATCGGGGATGCTCAGTTCGTCGAAACGGCAAAACAGGTTGAAATCGATGCGGGTGATGAGGCTGTGTTCGAGTTCGGGATCGGAGAGACTGTGCCATTGTCCGAGCAGGACGGCTTTGAACATGGATAACAGGGGATAGGCGGGACGGCCGCGGTGGTCTCGGAGGTAACGGGTTCTTTGACGATTCAGGTACTGTTCGATCGGTTGCCAATCAATCACCTGATCCAACTTCAATAGTGGGAAGCGGTCGATGTGTTTGGCAATCATGGCTTGGGCGGTTTGCCGGAAGAAGGTGCTCATGAGAAATCCCCTAAATGTCTTGGTGGGAATTTAGGGGATTTTGGGGAATTTTGCAAAGGTCTCCGCCAAACAGTTTTGCAAACCCAAAACCGCGTGCGTGCCTGCGGCATACACCCTACATACGATGTCAAAAGAGGCCGTCTGAAAAGTTTTCAGACGGCCTCTCTCATACCTGCGGGCGCGGTTTACCAGATATCCGATTTGATGCGCCGTTTCAGGCTGGGGTGTTCGGAGAGTTTGAATTCTGGGTCTCTGCCCATACGCAGCTTGGCGGTGTAGTCTTTCAGCAGCAGGAACACCAGCGGCGACAGCAGCAGGATGGCAATCAGGTTGATCAGCGCCATCGTGCCCATCGTCAGGTCGGCCATGTCCCACACCACGGGCACGTTGGCCACCGCGCCGAAGTACACCATCGCCAGCACCGCCGTGCGGAACACGGCCATCGTCAGCCAATGGCTGTTGATAAACTGGACATTGGACTCGGCGTAGGCGTAGTTGCCGATGATGGTGGAGTAGGCAAACATAAACAGCACGACGGTGAGGAAATGCGCGCCCCACGCGCCGACGTGTCCGGCGATGGCCGCCTGCGTCAGCTCCGCGCCTTTGAGCCCGGCGGGCACGTCGGTCGAGAGCAGGACGATAAAGGCGGTGCAGGAGCAGACGATGATGGTGTCGACGAACACGCCGAGCATCTGAATCATGCCCTGCGACACAGGGTGTTTCACATCGGCCGCCGCCGCCGCGTTGGGCGCGGAACCCTGTCCCGCCTCGTTGGAATACAGGCCGCGTTTGATGCCCTGCTCCATCGCCACCGAAATCAGGCCGCCGAGGATGCCGCCGCCTGCGGCGTTGAAACTGAACGCATTGTCGAAAATCAGACCGAACACGTGCGGCACCTGCGGCAAATTGGTGGCGACGATGTAGAGCGCCATCGCCAGATAAAGCACGGCCATCACCGGCACCAGCATTTCGGCCACGCGCGACACGCGGCGGATGCCGCCGAAAATAATCGGCGCGGTGAGGATAACGAGGCCGACGCCGAAGGCTTGTTCGTTCCAGCCCCAGGAATTTTTCGCCGCCGCCACCATGGTATTGGCCTGCACGGCGTTGTAAACCAGTCCGAAGCAGAAAATCAGGCTGAGGGAAAACAGCACCGCCAGCCAGTTTTGTTTCAAACCCGTGCGGATGTAATAAGCCGGCCCGCCGCGAAACTGGCCGCTGTCATGGTCGCGGATTTTGAACAGCTGCGCCAGCGACGACTCGGCAAAAGCCGAACTCATGCCGATTAAGGCTGTTACCCACATCCAGAACACCGCGCCCGGCCCGCCGTTGGCAATGGCAATCGCCACGCCCGCGATATTGCCGACGCCGACGCGGCTGGCCAGGCCGGTAACAAAAGCCTGAAACGGCGTGATGCCGTGCGGGTCGGACACCGCCTTGCGCCCGCCGAGCATCTCGCGCACGCTGCGGCCAAACAGGCGGAATTGGACGAAGCCCGTCGCCAGCGTGAAGAAAATCCCCGTGCCCAGCAGCAGGAAAATCAGGCCGTTCCATAAGGGCGAGTTGATTTCCTTCACCCAGTGGTGGATTGTTTCAATCATATGCAAACCTCTTTAGCAAAACCCGCGCCGCAGGGCGCGAAAAAGGGCGCATTGTAACGGAGCGCAACAAAATTGCAGACAATTTTACGCAGAGGCCGTCTGAAAGACGCTTTTCAGACGGCCTGATGCCGTTTGCCAATTTTCAGACGGCCTATATAATCCGCCGCTTTGCAACCCGCCGCCAAGTCCCCCGCCATGACCGACATCCTCAACAAAATCCTCGCCACCAAAGTCCAAGAAGTCGCCGCCGAGCGTGCCGCCGTGCCGCAGGCGCAAATCGAAAAACTGGCCGCCGACGCCGATGCGCCGCGCGGTTTTTTGCAGGCCGTCCGCGCCAAACACGCCGCCGGCCTGCCCGCCGTGATTGCCGAAATCAAAAAGGCCAGCCCGTCCAAAGGGCTGATACGCGCCGATTTCCGCCCCGCCGAACACGCCGCCGACTACGAACGCGCGGGCGCGGCCTGCCTGTCGGTGCTCACCGACAAACAATATTTCCAAGGCTCGCCCGAATATTTGCAGGCTGCCCGCGCCGCCGTGTCGCTGCCCGTGCTGCGCAAAGACTTTATCGTCGACGAATACCAGATTTACCAGGCGCGCGCCTGGGGTGCGGACGCCGTTTTGCTGATTGCCGCCGCCCTCGAAGCCGCCGAACTCGAACGCTTCGAGCAGACAGCGCACGCTTTGGGCATGGACGTGCTGCTGGAAGTGCACGACGAAGCCGAGCTGGAAAAATGCGCCCGCCTTACCACGCCGCTGGTCGGCGTCAACAACCGCAACCTGCGTACGTTTGAAGTATCGCTCGACCAAACCCTGCGCCTGCTGCCGCATCTGGCGGGCAAGACCGTCGTCAGCGAAAGCGGCATCCGCAGCCGGGACGACATCGTCTTCATGCAGTCGCACGGCGTGCACACCTTCCTTATCGGCGAAACCTTTATGCGCGCCGACGACATCGCCGCCGAAGTCGCCAAGCTGTTTTAACCGCCCGCCGCCTCGCCGCGCCGCTGCTCCCGCACAAACAGACGGCGCGGCGGCCTGTGTTATAGTGCCGCCCGTTTTCCATTCCCACGTTTTTCAGGCCGTCTGAAAGCAGGACTCCTTTCAGACGGCCTCCCGTTTTTAAAATGAACAAAACCGCATCCCGCACCGCTCTCCTCCTGCTCGCCGCCATTCTGGCCGCCTGCACATCGAAAAAACCCGTCAAGCCCGCCCATCCCGGCCAAACCCTACAACCCCTCCCCTACCGCACGCCCCAGCCCGCAGGCCACCCCGTGCCCGCAGGCACCACCGCATCCAGCGGCGACGCGCTCTACACCGCCGCAAGCTACGCCGCCCTGCCGCAATGGCCGCAGCAGCCCTTTGCCGACAGCCTCGCCTCCTTCCTCAAAGGCTGCGAAAAACTTAAAGCCCGAGCCGAATGGCAGGCCGTCTGCGCCCAGGCCGCGCAAACCCCGCGCGACCACACCTCCGCCCGCCGCTTCTTCGAACAATACTTCACCCCCTGGCAGGTTGCCGGCGGCGGCAAAGCCGCCGGCACGGTCACCGGCTACTACGAACCCGTCCTCCACGGCAGCGCGACGCCCTCCGCCCAAGCCCGCTTCCCCATCTACGGCGTGCCCTACGACTTCGTATCCGTCGACCTGCCCGCCGCCCTGCGCAACAGCAAAGCCACCGTCCGTATCCGCCAAACCGGCCAAAACAGCGGCGTTATCGACCCCGCAGGCGCCTACACCGCCAACCTCGCCGCCTTCCCGCTGAACGAGCGCAGCAAAGCCCTCAAAGGCCGCTTTGCCGGCAACCGCTTCGTCCCCTACCACACCCGCCGCGAAATCAACGGCGGCGCACTCAACGGCAAAGCCCCCGTCCTCGGTTACGCCGCCGACCCCGTCGAACTCTTCTTCCTGCAAATCCAAGGTTCAGGCCGTCTGAAAACCCCCGACGACCGCTACATCCGCCTGGGCTATGCCGACAAAAACGAACACCCCTACGTCTCCGTCGCCCGCTACATGGCCGACCGCGGCTACCTCGCCCTCGCCCAAACCGACATGCAGGGCATCAAAAACTACATGCGGCAAAACCCGCAGCGCCTGGCCGAAGTGCTCGGCCAAAACCCCAGCTACGTCTTCTTCCGCCCCCTGCCCGACAACGGCGACGGCCCCATCGGCGCATTGGGCACACCGCTCACCGGCGGCTATTCCGGCGCGGTCGACAAACACTACATCACCCTCGGCGCCCCCCTCTTCCTCGCCACCGCCCACCCCGAAACCGGCCGCGCCCTCAACCGCCTCATCATGGCGCAGGACACCGGCAGCGCCATCAAAGGCGCTGTGCGCGTCGACTTCTTCTGGGGCTACGGCGACGAAGCCGGCCGCATCGCCGGCAAAATGAAACACACCGGCTACGTCTGGCAGCTCCTGCCCAACGGCATGATGCCCCAATACACACCCTGACGCCGCAGGCAAAAAGGCCGTCTGAAATCTCTTTCAGACGGCCTTATTTTTTCCCGTCCAAATACGCCGCCAGCGGTTTGGGCAGGCCATAGTCGGGCAGGTTTTGCGGCGGCACCCACAGGCCGTCTGAAACGTCTTCTTCACACGCGGCGGGCGTTTGGGCGCATTCGGCGGCGTAGGGGGTGATGAAGAGCAGGCGGTGGGTGAGGCGGTGGGTGACGGGGGCTTGTTCTTCGAGGCCGTCTGAATCTATGCCGTGGCGGGCGGCGGCGGCCTGCGTTTCGGCGAGGGTGGGGAAACAGGGGACGCAGTAGAGGCCGCCCCAGATGCCTTTGGCGGGGCGTTTTTGTAGCAGCAGGGCGCCGTCGCGGCGGCGCAGGACAAGCCAGTAGAGCGGCAGGGTTTGCACGGCGGGCGGGGTTTTGCGGCGGGGCAGTTCGGCGGTGCGGCCTTGCGCTTTTGCCTGGCAGATGTCGGCCATCGGGCAGGCGGCGCATTGCGGTTTGCCGCGTTTGCAGACGGTGGCGCCGAGATCCATCAGCCCCTGGGTGTAGGCGGGCATGGCGGCGGGATCGGCGGGCAGCAGGCTTTCGGCCAGTGTCCACAGGGTTTGTTCGAAGGCTTTGTCGGCGGGGTTGCCGTCGCGGGCGAAGACGCGGCAGAGGACGCGTTTGACGTTGCCGTCGAGGATGGTTTCGCGGCGGTGGAAGGCGAAGGCAGCGATGGCGGCGGCGGTGCTGCGGCCGACGCCGCTGAGGGTTTCGAGGGCGGCGCTGGAGTCGGGGAATATTCCGCCGTGCTCTGTGACGATTTGTTTGGCGGCTTTGTGTAGGTTGCGGGCGCGGCTGTAATAGCCCAAGCCCTGCCAGAGGGCGAGCACTTGGTCTTCGGGGGCGGTGGCGAGGTCGGCGACAGTGGGGAAGGCGGCGAGAAAGCGGGGGTAGTATTCGGCGACGGTGGCGACTTGGGTTTGCTGCAACATGATTTCGGATAGCCAGACGCGGTAGGGGTCGCGGCTGTGCCAGGGGAGATTGTGGCGGCCGTGTTGTTTCTGCCAGCGGATAAGGCGTTCGGCGAAGGTGTCGTTGAGGCCGTCTGAACGGGTTTCGGAAACGTCATTCCCGTGTGTTTGAGGCGGGAGCGGCCTTTGTGCGGTTGGGGCGGTGTGCATGGTTTGTTTTTTATGATTGGGGTTCAGACGGCCTTTGCGGCGGGCGGCGGCAGTTCGACGGTTTTGCCTTTGTATTCGCACAAGTCGTTCACAATGCATTGGTGGCACAGCGGTTTTTGCGCCTTGCAGACGTAGCGGCCGTGCAGGATGAGCCAGTGGTGGGCGTTGAGCAGAAATTCTTTGGGCACGACGCGCATCAGTTTGTCTTCCACTTCGCGCACGTCTTTGCCGGGGGCGAGGTTCATGCGGTTGCTGACGCGGAAGATGTGGGTGTCGACGGCCATCACGGGCTGGCCGAAGGCGGTGTTGAGGACGACGTTGGCGGTTTTGCGGCCGACGCCGGGCAGCGCTTCGAGTTCTTCGCGCGTCTGCGGCACTTGGCCTCCGTGTTTTTCCAAAAGGATGCGGCAGGTTTCGATGATGTGTTTGGACTTGGTTTTGTAAAGGCCGATGGTCTGCGTGTATTCCATCACGCCTTCCAGCCCCAAATCGAGCATGGCCTGCGGCGTGGGCGCGGCGGGAAACAGGCGGGCGGTGGCCTTGTTGACGCCTTTGTCGGTAGCCTGCGCTGACAGCAGCACGGCAATCAAGAGCTGGAAGGGCGAGCCGTATTGCAGCTCGGTTTGCGGATGAGGATTGGCCGCGCGCCAGCGGGCGAAAATTTCTTGGCGGGTTTGCTTGTTCATGGTTTCAGACGGCCTCTTGCGGGCGGGAAAGGCCGTCTGAAAGGGCGTTTCGCTTTTCAGACGGCCTGTTTTGTTTTACTGCCGCTCGCGCGCCTGGCGGCGAAACTGCCAGGGCGCAAGCGGGCTGCGTGCCTGCCACAGGCCGGTGCGGCCTGCGCGGGCGGCGGCTTCGGCGACGGAGTAGGCGGCGAAATCCGCCTTGGCCTGCTGCCGTTTGGCGATGGAAACATAGTGCCAGGCCGCGCCGCTTTCGATTTGGCGGCGGTTGACGTCGAGGCCGTCTGAAACCAGATAGGCGACTTCGCGGCCGTATTGGTCGACGTCGGCAACGCGCACTTCCACCGTTTTATCCAGCACCAGATTGCGCAGCATATCGCGGCTGGCCGTGCCGAAAGCCTGATCGGTTTCCGGCGCGTCGATATAGGCGAGACGGATTTTGTGTTTCGCGCCGTCGCGGTCGGTAACGCGCACTGTGTCGCCGTCGTGCACCGCCGTCACCCGCCCTTCGTAACGCCGCCCCGCCTCGGCCTGCACCGTGCGCCCTTGCGGCGCTTTGCGCGGCGTTTCGGCCTGCGGCCGCTCGATCTGCCGCGCCCAGGCCTGCGCCCGATGCAGCCATTTTTGCGCCTCTTTCACTTCGGGCAGGCCGAACACACCCAGCGCGGCAGCCAGCCAGAGAAGCAGCATTTTCGGTTGGAACATCTGTTTTTCCGTGTCGTTGCAAAAGGCGGCATTTTACCGCACACACCCTACGTCGGGACTGAAGGTTTCATGCGTGCTACGGCTTGCTACCTATAAATTTGAAAATTTATGCAGGCTACGGCTTGCTTGTTATTCCCAATTATTCAAAGAAAAAATTATAGAAGTTTTTTACTTCAATACTTAGTTTAGTTGACTGAAAAAAAACATTAAGTTCAGCAATAAATTCATCGTCCTCTAGAATAAAATAATCATCATTATTAATATTCTTCGAAAAGAATTTTTCTGACAATGCCATTATTTCAGACAATGTTTGTATAAAATCTCCTAAAGAAGAAGCTATTTTTTTAGGTTCTTTTGACCCCAATCGTAAAGAAAAGATTCCAAGGGTTTCCTTTGAAATTAATATAGGCTCGTCATTTTGATTAGCTATATAGAGATAATTCTCTATGTTTATGGCTTCTTGCCATCCTACTAGGCCTTCTTGATTTTCAGATGAAGCAAAAATTAAATTAAATGGCTGACCTATATGAATTTGAGGATTTAATGTTATCAAATTGAAAAATAGTTAATGATATATGCATTATCTTGTAATATTTTTTCGTCAATTATAATTTCCCCAAAATCGATCTCCTTACGAGAAAGTTGACCATAAATATTAGAAAAATTTTGGGGCTGTCCTAGATAACTAGGATAAATTATCTATTACCAATTGTTTCAAAATGGAAATTTGAACTTTTATTTCACTGTTGTTAAAACGCCATTCGCACTCC
>NZ_JBKGTW010000033.1:0-24446 GCF_046546535.1 Neisseria sp. WLZKY-1 | reverse complement strand
AAAGATTGCGATGCGTTGTGAAAAGACGGATGAATCTTTTGCTGCCAACATTTATCTGGCTGCTACGGTTTTAAGGCTGGCTTGAATGTCAACAGACCCTAGGCAGCCTGAAACTTAAAAACCGCATGGTAATGGCGGCGATGACACGCAGCCGCGCCGATTCAGACGGCATCGTCGGCGCGATGACCGCCGAGTATTACGCCCAACGCGCCAGCGCAGGTTTGATTTTGTCCGAAGCCGTCAACATTTCCGCCGACGCGTTAGGGGCTGTTTGCATTGGGTTTGTGAAGCAGTTTTTTGAGAAAAAATTCGCGGATGCAAGGAAAAAAGCGCAGCAAGGTTGAACACCTTGCGAGCATTTTGACGCGGCAGCCGTGAATTTTTACCAAAAATACTGCCGTAAACCCAATGCAAAAAGCCCCTAAGCAGCCCGCTCACGCCCGGTTTGTTTACCGCCGCGCAGATTGATGCGTGGAAAAAAGTTACCGCGGCCGTGCACGAACAAGGCGGGCTGATTTTCGCCCAGCTCTGGCACACGGGGCGCGTGGCGCATTCGGTGGATAGAAACGGCATCCTGCCCGCCGCCCCCAGCGCGGTGAAAATCGACGGCATGCAGCATTTCACCTCGCAAGGCGCGAAAGATTTTGAAACCCCGCGCGAACTTTCCGCCGACGAAATCCGCCAAATCATCGCCGACTACGCCCAAGCCGCCAAAAACGCCATCGCCGCAGGCTTCGACGGCGTAGAGCTGCACGCCGCCAACGGCTATTTGCCGCAGCAGTTTTTATCCGACTCCGCCAACCTGCGCCAAGACGAATACGGCGGCAGCGTGGAAAACAAAGCCCGCTTCACGCTGGATGCCATGCGCGCGATTATCGACGCGGTGGGCGGCGGGCGCGTCGGCATCAAAATCAGCCCGCTGCACCCCTACGCCGGCATCGCCTTTGATGACCCCGTTGCCACTTATCAATATCTAATCAACGAGTTAAACAAACTGGATTTTGCCTTTGTAGAAATCATGCAGCGCGCGCTGATGTTCCCGCTGCTGCCGCACTATCCGCAGGACAACGAAATCGATCTGTTCGGGCGCATGGTGCAGGGCAAAACCGTGATTGCGGGCACGGGCTTTAGCGCCGAAACGGGCGAAGCGGCGCTGGAAAACGGCGCGGCGGACTTGATTGCCTACGGCGCAGCGTTCCTTGCCAACCCCGATTTGCCGTGCCGCTTTGAACTGGGCGCAGATTTGAACACGCCCGACCGCGCGACCATGTTCGGCGGCGGCGTGGCGGGGTATATTGATTATCCGATGTTGGATTGACGAAGGATCAAATGCTTAAAGGCCGTCTGAAAAAACCTGCGAAGCAGGTTTTTTCAGACGGCCTCTTTCAGACGGCCTCATCCGCTTGTCCCGCCTGTACGGGCGGTTTTGTAGGCGGTCTGAAAAAGGCCGTCTGAAACCCGGGCGGTTTCAGACGGCCTCTGTGTTGCGGCCTTATTTCTGGTTGTCTTTGATGAATTTTTCCAACTGCGGCATGGGTGCGTAGCCGGCCATGGTTTTGCCGTTGGGCATGATGAGGGCGGGCGTGCCGTGGAAGCCGAGCTGTTCGCCCAGCGAGGTGGTTTCGGCGACGGGGTTGTCGCACACGGCAACCTGTGGCGGCATTTTGCCTTCGCGCATCCATTTGATCCAAGCTGTGGTGCGGTCGCTCTGGCACCAGATTTGTTCGGCTTTGCGCGCCGCGTCGGGATGCAGGCTCGCCAAAGGCATCATAAAGCTGTAAATCGTGATGTCGGTCATTTTGGCAAACTCGTGTTCCAGTTTTTTGCAGAACGGGCAGTCGGGGTCGGAGAACACCGCCACTTGCAGCTTGCCGTTGCCGCGCACTTCCTTAACCGCCATATCGAAAGGCAGGCTGCCGTAGTCCACCGCACTCAGCTCGGCATTGCGCTCGTCGGTCAGGCTTTTGCGGTTTTTGATATCGATCAGGTCGCCGACGATCATATATTCGCCCTTGGCATCGGTATAAACCACGGTTTTGCCGCTCAGTACGGCTTCGTAAACGCCCGCCATCGGCGTGGCATAAACGTTTTGTACTTTGAGCTGCTGCTCGGCATAGGCTTTTTCCAGACTGGTGCGGATGGCTTTTTCGACGGCGGCATCGACTTTGCCGCCTGTTGCGGCAGAGACCGGCTGCGAAGCGGCTTTGGCGGCCGGCTTGCTGACCTGCGTCTGGTTTTGCCCGCAGGCGGCCAGCAGCAGGACGGCGGCGGTGAGGGCGGGCAGGAATTTTTTCTTCATGGCGGTATTTCGTTTTAAAAAGTTGCAAACGGCCGCCATTATGCCGAAAAACCGCCGCTGCTGCTGAGTATTTTGCATGACAAAAACCGCAGCTTGCCGCACAATCCGCTCGTTTTATGTCCGACAGAAAAGCGCAACATGACCCCCATCCTCGCCTTCGACATCGAAACCGTGCCCGACGTGCGCGGCATCCGCACCCTTTACGGCCTGCCCGCCGAACTCTCCGACGCCGAAGTGGTGGAATTCGCACAACAGCAACGCCGCGCCAAAAACGGCAGCGATTTCATGCCCCTGCACCTGCAGCAAGTCGTCACCATCTCCTGCTGCATGCGCTGGGGGCAGGACAAAATCCACGTCGGCACGATAGGCGACATCGGCGACGACGAAGAAACCGTTATCGCCCGCTTTTTCGAGCTGGTGGAAAGCCACACCCCGCAGCTGGTGAGCTGGAACGGCGGCGGCTTCGACCTGCCCGTGCTGCACTACCGCGCCCTTATCCACGGCATCACCGCCGCCCGCTACTGGGACACGGGCGAGGGCGACTTCGGCGACAGCCGCGACTTCAAATGGAACAACTACATCAGCCGCTACCACAGCCGCCATTGCGACCTGATGGATTTGCTCTCGCTCTATCAGCCCCGCGCCGCCGTGCCGCTCGACGACATGGCCAAACTCTGCGGCTTCCCCGGCAAACTCGGCATGGACGGCGGCAAAGTGTGGGAGGCTTATCACGCAGGCCGTCTGAAAGACATCCGCGACTACTGCGAAACCGACGCCGCCAACACCTACCTGATGTACCTGCGCTTCCGCCTGATGAGCGGCGCGCTCGACGCCGACGAATACGAACAGGAAATCCGCCGCCTGAAAAACTACCTGTCTGGCCTGGCGGAACAGCCGCACTGGCGCGAATTTCTTGCGGCCTGGGGCTAGGGTCTGTTGACAATCAGCCTTGCGGCGGTGTTTTTGGCAAAAAATACCCGCCTGCCGCGTCAAAAATGCTCGCAAGGTGTCCAACCTTGCTGCGCTTTTTTCCTTGCATTCGGGCATTTTTTACTCAAAAAACCGTCTCACAAGCTGAATGTCAACAGACCCTAGGGCGTATTGACAATAGGGGCGGATATACGAAAGGCCGTCTGAAAACCGCAAAAGCGGTTTTCAGACGGCCATTTTCAGACGGCCATTTTCAGACGGCCATTTTCAGACGGCCATTTTCAGACGGCCTCACCCGCCAGTCCGTGCAGCAGCAGGCCGAGAATGTCCTGCGGCAGGCGTTGCGGCTCGGCGCTATAGCGCGGCAGCGTTTGCGCCTGTTCGGCCAATATGTCGGCGTGGCGGACGAACAGGCCGACCAGTTCGGCGGGAATGTCCGGACGTATCAGACCGCGCTGTTGCAGGGTGTGGAAGAAGCCGTGCAAAAAGACGTGCTTTTCTTCGTTTAATTCGCTGAAAAAACGCTCCAGCGCCAAATCGGTGTTGTCGGTCATGTCGCGCAAAAAGGCGGCGGAATACAGCTCGGCAAACGATTCGCGCTGCAGCCGCCAAAAGGTATCGGCAATGCTTTCCAATGTGCCGCATTGCGCCAATATGGCTTCCAATTCGGCGCGCACGCGGTTTTTCTGTTCGACAACCACCGCCTGCACGATGGCGCTTTTGCCGTTGAAATATTTGTAAAACGTCGGGCGGCTGACGGCGGCTTCACGGCAGATTCTGTCAACGGATACGGCGGCAAAGCCGTGTTGGTGAAACAGTTGTCGGGCGGTGTCGGCGAGGATTTGCCGTTTGTTTGTGTTCATGTTTTTTGGCTTTCTCTGCAAATTTTTACGGCGGATTTTATGTTCAGACGGCCTGATGCCTCAAAACTATTCCTGATAAAGGCTTGCATTCTTCTTTTTGGCTGACTAAAATTTACAAATATCGTTATTTTAATGTAAATCTGTAAATTAAACTGCCTGAAAAGGCCGTCTGAAAACAAGGAGAACAATATGTGCCTGTCCCAACCCCGCCGCCTGCCGCTGCTTTTGGCGCTGGCTTTTGCCTGCCCCGCCTATGCCGACACCGACCAAACGCCCGAAAAAGCCGAAGAAAGCACGGCCTTGGAAGAAGTCGTCGTTACCGGCGAGCGCAGTAAACGCAGCGGCTTTGCCACCGGCACCAGCCACAAAGTCTTCACCACGCCTGACATCGACCGCAGCGGCCACAATCTTTCCGCCACCGACCTGCTCAAGCAGACGGTGAACACCGTGGATTTGGGCAGCGGCAACGACCTGCCCACAGTGCGCGGCGTGGACGGCTCGGGGCCGGCGGTGGGCGCGGTGGCCTTTTTCGCCGGCACGCGGCCGCGCCTGAACCTCTCCATCGACGGGCGCTCCGCCACCTACAACGAATACGCCTTCGGCACGCAGTCGCTGTGGGACATGCAGCAGGTGGAAATCCTGCGCGGGGCGCAAAGCGATGTGCGCGGCCAGCACGCCATTGCGGGCGCGGTGGTGATGCGCTCGAAAGACCCGACGCCGGAATGGGAGGGCGCGCTGCGTTTGGGCTTGGGCAACCAGAAAACCCGCAACGCCGCCGCCGTGATTTCCGGGCCGCTGGTCAAAGACAATCTGTCTTTCCGCCTCAGTGCCGAGCGCCAGCAGCGCGAAAGTTACGAGCCTTTTATTTCCTACGAGCCCACCGGCAACCCGCGCCGCGTGGAAAACACCAATATCCGCTTCAAACTGCTCTACGCCCCCGCCGAGCATCCCGACCTGTTCAGCCGCCTCACCGTCAACCGCATCCGCTCGCGTGCGCCGCAAAACGAAATCCTCGGCAATACTGCCAGCCGCCGTTTTCTCAAAGAAAAACCCGTATTTGTTACCGAATCGACCTCGGGCATTTGGGACATCTCGTGGCAGGCCGCGCCCAATCTGCGGCTGGAAAACAAGCTGGTGTACAGCCGCTACCAAAACGAGCGCCTGCATCTGCCGATGAGCGTCAGCCCGCAGGGCGTGCCAGCCGAACTGAAAGGGCGCGAATTCCAAATAGAGCCTACGCTGCACTGGCACACCGACTCAGGCCGTCTGAAAGGTCTGGCCGGGCTGCACTACTTCCGCAGCAGCCAGGACGAATGGGTGGACATCCGCGCCGTCGGCGGCCGCAACACGTTTGACGACAGCAACCGCGTTTCCGCCCTGTTTGCCGAAGCCACCCTCAGCCCGAATCCGCAATGGGACATCACCCTCGCCGGACGCATCGAAAAAGAATCGCACAAGCGCCAAGGCGGCAGCGGCGCGCTGCATCTTGATCTCGACAAAGGCCAAACCGTGTTCCTGCCCAAAATCGACATCGCCTACAAACCGACAGCGCAATGGATTACCGGCCTCAAAGCCGTGCGTGGCTACAACCCCGGCGGCGCAGGCATCACCTTCGGCCGCCCCGTCGTTACCTACGCCTACGAACCCGAGTATGTGAACAACTTCGAGTGGTACACCCGCTGGAAAAGCCCCGACAAACGCCTGCAGCTGAGCGGCAACCTGTTCCACAGCCGCTATAAAGACATGCAGCTGCCGTTTTATCTCGGCACCAACTCCGTCGTTATCCGCAACGCCGAAGCCGCCCACACCTACGGCGCGGAGCTGGGCGCCGACTGGCAGGCTGCCGAACATCTCAAACTTACCGCCGCCGTCGGCCTGTTGCACAGCAAAATCAGCCGCTACCCCAATAGCGGCATCGAAGGCAACCGCTTCGGCCGCGCACCGAAATACACCGCCAATCTCGGCGCAAAATACCTGCACCCGAGCGGCTTTGAAGCCGGCGGCGACATACGCTTTTCCGGCGGCTACTACTCCGCCGCCGACAACGCCGAAACCGGCAAAATCGGCAGCTACAGCCACACCAATCTGTATGCCGCCTACAACTTCAAACAAGGCCGTGTGTCGCTGTATGCCGACAACGTCTTCAACAGCCGCCGCCCCTTATTCATCTCCACCGCCGACCGCCAAGACGCACTCTACCAACGCCCGCGCAGCGTCGGCGCCAGCGTCGAATGGCGGTTTTGAGGCCGTCTGAAACAACGCGGCAGCCTTTCAGACGGCCTCAAACCGCAAAGGCCGTCTGAACCCCGCTGTAGGGTGTGCGGCTTTGCCACGCACGCGGTTTGCCAATCTCACAACCCAAGCCAGCCGCGTGCGTACCGCACACCCTGCAAAAGCAGCCTCACTCCCTCCCCTGCGGCCAAAGCGCGGGGGAGGGTCGGGGTGGGGGTGGCAGTTTGCAAAACTGCTTGCCCGCCCGCACAAACGCCGTACAAACCGCAAAAGGCCGTCTGAAACCCCAACTGCAAAGGAAACTCCGCCATGCCCTTTTTCACCCCAATCAAAACCCTGCCCGAAGGCACGGTTTATTTCACCGACCTGACCCCCGTACAGGATTTCGCCGACTGGCTTGCCGAATTTGAAACCCTGTTGGCCGCCCACGCGCACAGCCCGTTTGCCACCGTCTGCGCCCCCATGCGCCTGCAAAAAAGCGACGAACAGCGCACCGCCGACCGCAAAACCTATCTGGCGTGGATTAAGGCGCATCAGCCGCAGCTTGCCGAACGCTGCGCCGCCATGCTGCTGGTTGAGCCAGATCAGCCGCAGCTTGAACTGATGCGCCAACAATCGGCCAAACTTGCCCCGTCGCTAGGCGTCAACTACATCGTCGAAGCAAGCGAAGCCGCCGCGCTGGCCGCTGCCGAAGCGGCATTGCAACGGCATGTGCAGGCCGTCTGAAAACCCGAATCCGCGCGTTCAGACGGCCTTTCCCGTACACCGCCCGCTTTCCGGCCGACAAACCCGCCACAAAAGGAGCCGCCATGACTAGGCCGTCTGAAATCCGCGAAACACCCGCCCCGCGCCGCAGCGACTGGCTGCTGCTCGCGCTCGGCAGCACCTACAAATTCACCCTCGTCGGCTTTTACCTCGTCGCCCTGATGACCGTGCTCAAACACGGCGGCTACAGCCTGAAACAGTTGAGCTGGGTGCAGCTTATCGGCGGCATCGAAGCGTTTAAAGTGCTGTTTGCCGCACTGATGGACGGCTGCCCGACAAGCCCGCGCGGGCGCTTCCGTCCGTGGCTGACGGGCGCGACGCTGGCGCTGGCCGCCGCATTCGCCGTGATGGCGTTTGCCGACGTGAGCCCGCATTTTCCGCTGCTGCTGGCTTTGTGTTTGGTTTTAAGCGTATCGGGCACGCTCTACGGCTGCGCCATGCTCGGCCTAAGCTGCATCGTCCTGCCCAAGCGCGAACTCGGCTTCGGCGGCGTGGTGCAAACCATGGCGGCACGCGGCGGCAAAATGATCGGCGGCGCGCTGGTGTTGTGGCTTTACCAGCAATACGGCTTTCAGACGGCCTGCGCCTTTATGCTGGCCTTTACCCTGCTGCTGCTTGCCTTGATTTTGCCCTACCGCGAGCCTGCAAGTCGCGCGGCAGGCGGCGGCGCGGCGCAGCTTGCCGCGCGGCTGTTTGCCTTCTGGCGGCAGCCGCACACGGGGTGGCGCTGGTTTGCCCTGTTGTTTTTCGCCACCCTGCCCTACGCCTTTTGCGCCGCCGTGTTCGTACCCAAGCTCGCCGACGCGGGCTACACGCCCGTGCAAACCGGCAACATCCTCGCTGTCGCCATCCCCGTTGCCTGCCTGATTGTTACCCCGCTGGCAGGCCGCCTCGCCCGCAGCCGTGCTCCTCAAAGCCTGATGCTGCCGCTTTTTGCGCTGCAACTGCCGCTGCTGCTGGCCAACGCCGCGGTCGGATACACCGGCGCCCCCGCGTGGGTCAGCCCCGCGCTGATGGTTGCCCTCAGTCTCGGCTACACCTTGTTGATGCCCGTATTGCTTGCGCTGATGATGGAAAAATCCAGCCGCCAAACCGCCGCCCTCGACAGCAGCCTGCAATTTTCCGTCATCCTCACCGGCAGCTACGCCGCCGGTTTCGCCGCCCTGCGCCTGGCGCAGCATTGGGGCTACGGCAGCGTCTTCCTTGCCGCCGTACTGCTCGCCCTGCCCGCAGGCGGCATGATGTACCGCATGGGCAAAAACAAGGCCGTCTGAAAAACCTGCGAAGCAGGTTTTTCAGACGGCCTTTTCAGACGGCCTTGCAAATCCGAACGGCCTTGGCGGGTGATGCCAAGGCCGTTTGTCAGTTTGGTTCTTTTTTTGTTGCCGTTTTGATTTTCACCGCCATCAGGGTGTGCAGGCGGCGGGGGTCGGCGCGGGCGACGGTGAAGAGCAGGGGGGGCAGGGCGATTTTGTCGCCGCGCACGGGCAGGCGGCCGAGTTCGCGGATGACGAGGCCGCCTATGCTGTCGGCTTCTTCGCCGGAATAATCGGTGCCGAAGTAGGTGTTGATGTCGTCGATTTCGGTTTGGGCGTTGATGCGCCAGCGCTCGGATGAGACGGGGAAGATGTTGTCGGCGGAGTCGTCTTCGTCGAATTCGTCTTCGATATTGCCGATGATTTGTTCGATGACGTCTTCAAAGGTGACGAGGCCGGAGGTGCCACCGTATTCGTCGACGACGATGGCCATGTGCAGGCGTTGTTCGCGGAAGATTTTCAGTAGGGCGTTGAGGCTTTTGCCTTCGGGGACGAAGCAGGCGGGGCGCAGGATGCTTTCGAGGTCGAAGGTTTCGGGGCTGCCGATGTAGCGCAGCAGGTCTTTGGCGTGGAGGATACCGAGGATGGTGTCTTTGTCGCCGTCGATGACGGGGAAGCGGGAGTGGGCGGTTTCGATGATGTAGGGGATGATGCGTTCGAGGCTGTCGCCGGCTTTGACGACGCTCATTTGCGAGCGGGTGATCATGGCGTCGCGTACTTCGAGGTCGGAAAAGTCGAGGACTTTTTCCAGACGCTGCATGGTGTCGGCGTCGAAGGCTTGTTGTTCGTGCGCCTGTTGCAGGAGGGTGAGCACGCCTTCGGCGGTGTCGGGGGCGTTGCCGCTGAGGCGGTGGATGATGCGTTCGAGCAGGTTGGGTTTCGACGGGCTGTCGTCCATTGTGTTTGTTCCTATTTGTATGGGTCGGGGTATGCTAACTGATGCAGCAATTCGGTTTCAAGGGCTTCCATTTCTTCGGCTTCGGTTTCTTCGATGTGGTCGTAGCCCATGAGGTGGAGGACGCCGTGGACGGTGAGGTGGGCGTAGTGCTGTTCGGGGGTTTTGCCTTGTTCGGCTGCTTCTTTAAGGACGACTTGCGGGCAGATGACGAGGTCGCCGTGCAGGCCGTCTGAAAGGGCGGGGAGGGTTTCGCCTTCGTCGAGGGCGAAGCTTAATACGTTGGTGGCGTAGTCTTTGCCGCGGTAGTCGCGGTTGCAGGCGCGGGCTTCTTCTTCGTCGAGGAGGACGACGGAGATTTCGGCGCGGCGGTATTGTTGTTTGACGGCCTGCCATGCCCAGCGGCGGAATTGGTTTTCAGACGGCACTTCGGCTGCTGTGGATTGGTTGTCGAAGTGGAGGGCGAGGCGTTGGCGCAGGATTTTTTTGAAGGGGTGGCGTTTGGCGCGTTTCATGGGCGGCTTGGCGTGAAAAAGACGGGATGATACTGGAAAACGGCGGCGCGGGGCATTTTGTCCTTCGGAGGCCGTTCCCGCCAGTACCCCTTCGGGGCATAAACGCGGGAATGACGTTTCTGAAAAACGGGTTTTGCGTTTTCAGACGGCCTTTTTGTATTCGCGGCTCATACCTGCCAGTCGATGGGGCTTTGGCCGTGGGCTGCAAGATAGGCGTTGGTTTGCGAGAAGGGGCGGCTGCCGAAGAAGCCTCGGTAGGCGGAGAGGGGGGAGGGGTGGGGGGCGGTGAGGACGAGGTGGCGGTTGCGGTCGATGAAGGCGCCTTTTTTTTGCGCGTGGCTGCCCCAGAGGATGAAGACGAGGTGTTGGCGTTCCTCGGCAAGGCGGCGGATGACGGCGTCGGTGAAGGTTTCCCAGCCGAGGGCGGCGTGGGAGTGGGCTTGTCCGGCGCGGACGGTGAGGATGGTGTTGAGCAGGAGCACGCCCTGATCGGCCCAGTGTTGCAGGCAGCCGTGGGCGGGGACGGTAAAGCCGGGGATGTCGTCGGCGAGTTCTTTGTAGATGTTTTGCAATGAGGGCGGCACGGGGATGTTTTCGCGCACGGAGAAGGCGAGGCCGTGCGCCTGGCCTGCGCCGTGGTAGGGGTCTTGGCCGAGGATGACGGCTTTGACGCCGCCAAATTCGGTGGCTTTGAAGGCGTTGAAGACGTCGGCGGCGGGCGGGTAGACGGTTTGTCCGGCGGCGCGTTCGGCGCGGACGGTGTCGAGGATGGCTTGGAAGTAGGGTTTTTGTTTTTCGCCGGCGAGGGCTTCTGTCCAGGTGTTCATGGCAAAACGGGCTGGTGGGCGGGAGGCGGATTATACAGGGAAGGCCGTCTGAACGGGTTTCAGACGGCCTTTTGCACCCTTTACGACAGGTGCAGGATGGAATGGCAGATTTCGCCGTTGAGGCGTTCGGTGACGTGCCAGTTGGAGTTGTCGTTGAGGGTGAGCCAGCGGCGCTCTTCGGTTCGGTAGAACCATTCTTTGTCGTTCTGGTAGAAGACTTGGATGTTGCGCGCTTCTAGGATGTTGAGGATTTCGTTGGAGTGCGAGCGGGTGTCGTCGAAGTCGGTGACGGCGCGCTGTCCCATTTCGCTGTATTGGGCGTTGAGGATGAGCAGCAGGTCGTTGGTGGCTTTGTCGAGCTCGCGGGCGTTGAGGCCGATGCGGCGGGCTTCTTTGGTGAGGATGGGGTAGCTGTGGGTGGGGTAGCCGGAGTTGAGCATTTCGGCGATGCTGTGCACGCGCACGGGGTCGCCGATGTGGTAGGAGAGCAGCTCTTCGCACAGTTTGATCGACAGCGACTCGGCTCTGTCTACCGCGCCGATGACGAGGGGGTGGACGTAGTCGAACAGGGATTTGTAGGGGTTGGAACCGGTGTCTTTGGTGTTTTTCTGCCAGAGTTTGACGACGCGGTTGAGTTCGTCGAGGCTGACGGAGACGCGGTCGTTGTCGCGGTCGATGGGCGAGAGGTCGTGTGTGAGGGAGGTGTCCACCGAGCTGAGGTAGGCCATCGGCCCCATTTGGATTTCGTCGGCGCCGATGGCCATCATGGTGGCGGCGGAGGCACATTGCAGGGGAATCAGGCTGACGAGGCTGCGGCAGTGGCTGCGGATGAGGTTGATCATGCGCAGGGCTTCTTTGCCCGAGCCGCCGTCGCTTTTGATGAAGAGGTAGACGGTGTCGTGCTGGTCGACGTGTTCGAGGATGCGGTAGAGCGCGAGCACGTCGTTGCGGCAGATGCTGCCGCCGTTGCTGTTCCAATAGCACAGAAGCGGGGCGTTCAGACGGCCTTCCAGTTCGGCGATGATTTCCTGTGTTTCGGCAAACAGGCGCGGGGGTTGTTTGATGGCGACGGCTTCGTTCTCGCCCATGATGTTTCCTTTGTTAACGATTATGGGAATGAGGCCGCTGCGGTGGCGGCGAAACGCTTTTCAGACGACCTTTCTTTGTTTGTTACATATTATAACAACATTCAGTTATATTGTAACGGTGTTTTCGGGCGGATTTTTTGCGGGATGCGGCCGAAAGGGTGTTTGGCGGCAGGTGTTGGAAATCTGTTTGAAGGCCGTCTGAAAAACGGTTTTTCAGACGGCCTTATTCGTGATTGATGTTGTTCAGGCGTGGTATTGGCGCGAAAGTTCGTGCACAGCGTCCACCAAAACTTTGGCGTGTTCGGGGTCGGCAAACTGGCTGATGCCGTGTCCCAGATTAAACACATGGCCGCTGCCGCTGCCGTAGCCGGCCAGAATCCGCCCCGCTTCGGCGCGGACGGCTTCGGGCGTGCCAAACAGTGCGAAGGGGTCGAAATTGCCCTGCAGGGCGACTTTGCCGCCGACGCGCGCGCGGGCTTGGCCGATGTTGCACGTCCAATCCAAACCCAGCGCGTCCGCGCCGCTTTCGGCCATCGCCTCGAGCCACAGCCCGCCGCCTTTGGCAAACAGGATAACAGGCACGCGGCGGCCTTCGTTTTCTCGTTTGAGGCCGGAGACGATTTGTTTCATATAGCGCAAACTGAATTCCTGAAACGCCGCGTCGCTCAACACGCCGCCCCAAGTGTCGAAAATCTGCACCGCCTGTGCGCCAGCGTCGATTTGCGCGTTGAGGTAAGCGGTAACGGTTTGGGCGTTGATCTCCAAAATTTTGTGCAGCAAATCGGGGCGCGAGTACATCATGGTTTTGATAGTGCGGAATTCCTTACTGCTGCCGCCCTCGACCATGTAGCAGGCCAGCGTGAACGGGCTGCCGGAAAAACCGATTAGCGGCACGCGGCCGTTTAAGGCGCGACGGATGGACGTTACCGCGTCAAACACATATCGCAAACGCGCCATGTCGGGTACTTTTAGCTTGGCGATGTCGGCCTCGTGTTGCAGCGGCCGCTCGAATTTGGGCCCTTCGCCCTCGGCAAAATACAGCCCCAAGCCCATCGCGTCGGGTACGGTAAGGATGTCGGAAAACAAAATCGCCGCGTCCAAATCAAAGCGGTCCAGCGGCTGGATGGTCACTTCGGTGGCCAGCTCGGTGTTTTTGCACAAATCCAAAAAGCTGCCGGCGCGCGCGCGGGTGGCTTTGTATTCGGGCAGGTAGCGTCCGGCCTGACGCATCATCCAAATCGGCGTGTATTCGACGGGCTGTTTGAGCAGGGCGCGGAGGAAGGTGTCGTTTTTCAGGGGAGGCATGGCAAAATCGCGGGGAAACGGTTGAAAAGCGGGCGATTATAGCCGAAAGGCCGTCTGAAAAGCGGGTTTTGCGTATAATGCCGCCTTTGCTTTTTTCAGGTGTCCCCATGATTATCCATCCGCAGTTCGACCCCGTCGCCCTCCAATTGGGGCCGCTTGCCATCCGCTGGTACGCGCTCAGCTATATTGTCGGCTTTGTCCTTTTTATGTGGCTCGGCCGCCGCCGCATCAAAAAGGGCGGCACGCCGTTTACCGAAGAAATGCTCGACGACTTTCTCACTTGGGGCGTGCTCGGCGTGATACTCGGCGGGCGGCTCGGCTTCGTGCTGTTTTACCAGCCGGAATATTATCTGTCGCACCCGGCCGACATTATTAAGGTGTGGAACGGCGGCATGTCTTTTCACGGCGGCTTTCTCGGCGTGGTGGCAGCAAGCTGGCTGTTCGCCCGCAAGCACGGTTTGAAGTGGCTGCAGGTGCTCGACTTTATCGCGCCGCTGGTGCCGCTCGGCCTGGCTTCGGGTCGCATCGGCAATTTCATCAACGGTGAGCTGTGGGGGCGGATTACCGATCCCGCCGCCTTTTGGGCGATGGGTTTTCCGCAGGCGGCCGATGTCGACGCGCGTCTGGCGGCGGGTAACGCGCAGTGGGCGCAGTGGCTGGCGCAATACGGTGCGCTGCCGCGCCATCCGTCGCAGCTTTACCAGTTTGCGCTGGAAGGCGTGCTGCTGTTTGTCATTGTGTGGCTGTTTTCCAATAAGCCGCGTCCGACGGGGCAGACGGCCATGCTGTTTCTTGCCGGTTACGGCCTGTTCCGCTTTATCGCCGAATACGCCCGCCAGCCCGACGACTACCTCGGCCTGCTGACGTTGGGGCTGTCGATGGGGCAGTGGCTCAGCCTGCCGATGCTGGTGTTGGGCGCGGCCGGTTTCGTTTGGTTCGGCAAACGGGGAAAACAGGCGGCTTAAAGGTTTCAGACGGCCTCTGTATGGAAACAAAGAGGCCGTCTGAAAACAATAAATGCGGCGCAAAACAGACGTTTCCCGACAAGAGGCCGTCTGAAAACATCCGTCCGCTTGCCAAACGCGCAGCACGGCAATATAATCCGCGCTTTCTTAAATACAGGCACGTAGCTCAGTTGGTTAGAGCACCACCTTGACATGGTGGGGGTCGTTGGTTCGAGTCCAATCGTGCCTACCAAATTTTCCAAACGGCATTTATGCCGTTATTTTTATAAATAAATCTGGAGTTTTTGATGCTGAATATCACCCTGCCTGACGGTTCCGTCCGCCAGTATGAAGCCCCCGTTACCGTGGCACAGATTGCCGCGTCTATCGGCTCGGGTCTGGCGAAAGCGACGGTGGCAGGCAAGGTAAACGGCCGCTTGGTCGATGCGTCTGATCCTATTTATGAAGACGCTTCCGTCCAAATCATTACGCCCAAAGACAAAGAAGGCGTCGAAATCATCCGCCATTCCTGTGCCCACTTGGTCGGACACGCCGTCAAGCAGCTTTATCCCGATGCCAAAATGGTTATCGGGCCGGTAATCGAAGACGGCTTTTATTACGACATCGCCACGGAAAAACCGTTTACGCCCGAAGATATGGCCGCCATCGAAGCGCGGATGAAAGAGTTGATTAATCAGGATTACGATGTGGTCAAAATCATGACCCCGCGTGCCGAAACCGTCAAAATCTTCCAGGAGCGCGGCGAAGATTACAAATTGCGCCTGATTGACGATATGCCTGATGTACAGGAAATGGGTTTGTACCATCACCAAGAATACGTCGATATGTGCCGCGGGCCGCACGTTCCCAATACCCGTTTCCTGAAAAACTTCAAGCTGACCAAGCTGGCTGGCGCGTACTGGCGCGGCGATAGCAACAACGAGATGCTGCAACGTATTTACGGTACGGCATGGGCAAGCAAAGACGAATTAAAAGCCTACATCCAACGCATTGAAGAAGCGGAAAAACGCGACCACCGCCGCCTGGGCAAACAGCTTGACCTGTTCCATCTGCAAGACGAAGCGCCCGGTATGGTGTTTTGGCATCCGCGCGGCTGGGCATTGTGGCAGGCCATCGAGCAGCATATGCGCAAAGAGTTGGATGTGGCGGGCTACCGCGAGGTCAAAACGCCGCAGATTATGGATAAAACCTTCTGGGAAAAATCTGGCCATTGGGAAAACTACAAAGACAATATGTTTGTTACCCAGTCTGAAAAGCGCGAATATGCCGTCAAGCCGATGAACTGTCCGGGGCATGTCCAGATTTTCAACAACAGCCTGCGCTCCTATCGCGACCTGCCGATGCGCTTGGCTGAATTCGGTTCTTGCCACCGCAACGAACCTTCCGGCGCGTTGCACGGTCTGATGCGTGTGCGCGGCTTTGTACAGGATGATGCACATATTTTCTGTACTGAAGAGCAGATTGTTGATGAAGCCCGCCGTTTTAACGAGCTTTTGGTGCGGATTTACCGCCAGTTCGGCTTTAACGATGTGGCCGTAAAACTCTCTCTGCGTCCCGAGCAGCGCGCCGGTTCCGATGAAATTTGGGATAAGGCCGAGCAGGGTTTGCGCGATGCGCTGACTGCTTGCGGCGTGGAGTGGGAGGAATTGCCGGGTGAGGGTGCGTTTTACGGCCCGAAAATCGAATACCATGTTAAAGATGCCATCGGCCGTTCTTGGCAGTGCGGCACTTTGCAGCTTGATTTTGTTTTGCCTGAGCGTTTGAATGCCGAGTATGTAACTGAAAACAACGACCGCGCTCGTCCGGTGATGCTGCACCGCGCAATTTTGGGTTCTTTGGAGCGCTTCATCGGTATTCTGATTGAAAACCACGCCGGTTCGTTCCCATTGTGGCTGGCACCGGTTCAGATGGTGGTGATGAATATCACCGAAAATCAGGCGGATTACTGCCGTGAAGTGGTTGAAAAACTGCGTGCAGAAGGTTTCCGTGTTGAATTGGATTTGCGTAACGAAAAAATCGGCTACAAAATCCGTGACAACAGCCAATACCGCTTCCCGTATCAGATTGTGGTTGGCGATAAAGAAAAGGAAAACGGCCAAGTGGCTGTACGCCGCAAGGCAGAAGATTTGGGTTCATTGAATCTCGACGACTTTATCTCCCGTTTGAAAGCGGAAATGGCCGAGATTCAGTAAATTATTAATTGTTAAAAGGAGTATTACCATCGCTCAAGAACGCGAAGCACGAATCAACGGCGAAATTACCGCTAAAGAAGTGCGATTGATCAGTGGTACAGGCGAACAGCTTGGTGTTGTGTCCGTCCGTGAAGCTTTGGCTATGGCTGAAGAGCAGGATGTCGATTTGGTGGAAATTTCCCCGACTGCCAAACCGCCCGTGTGCAAGCTCATGGATTTTGGCAAGTATAAATACCAGCAGGCCAAAAAACGTGACGAGGCCAAGAAAAACCAAAAGCAGGTGCAGATTAAGGAAATCAAATTCCGCCCAGGTACGGACGAAGGCGATTACCAAATCAAAATGCGCAACATCAACCGCTTTTTGGCTGACGGCGACAAAGTTAAGGTAACCCTGCGTTTCCGCGGACGCGAAATGGCGCACCAGCAGCTTGGCGCGCAGCTTTTGGAGCGCGTTAAAGAAGAATTGGCCGAAGTGGCGCAAATAGAATCCTTCCCGAAAATGGAAGGCCGCCAAATGGTTATGATGATTGCGCCCAAGAAAAAATAAAACTATAATCCGCCGCTTGCCTTGTCCGCCGCGCAAGGCAAGTTTGATTTTCAGCGGCAAAAACCGTGGCATTCGGGTGTCAAGTGTTTGAAAAGAGATTCAAACCCCCTTATGCCTTATCTAAAAACGAATGGAGTTTTCCCATGCCTAAAATGAAAACCAAGTCCAGCGCGAAAAAACGCTTTAAAGTGCTCGGTAACGGCGGCGTAAAACGCGCTCATGCGTTCAAACGCCATATCCTGACCAAAAAAACCACCAAAAACAAACGCCAGCTGCGCGGCACCTCTATGGTAAACGACCGCGATTTGGCTTCCGTTGCCAAAATGTTGCCCTACGCTTAAAGGAGTTTGAACTATGCCACGCGTAAAACGCGGTGTAACCGCACGTGCCCGTCATAAAAAAGTATTAGCATTGGCCAAAGGCTATCGCGGCCGTCGTAAAAACGTCTACCGCATTGCCAAACAGGCAGTCATGAAAGCAGGCCAATATGCCTACCGCGACCGCCGTCAGCGCAAACGTCAATTCCGCCAATTGTGGATCGTCCGTATCAACGCCGGTGCGCGTGAAAGCGGTTTGTCTTACAGCAAATTCATGAACGGCCTCAAACGTGCCGCTATCGAAATCGACCGTAAAGTATTGGCTGATTTGGCTGTATTTGACAAAGCTGCCTTTGCCCAATTGGTAGAAAAAGCAAAAGCCGCTTTGGCTGCTTAATTGCTTTTGACCGTATAAAACAAAAAAGGAAACTTCGGTTTCCTTTTTTGTTTATGTATTTGATTCTTTTCCGAAACATCTGTTTTTCTTGTGCAAAAAATGTCAGTTTGCGCTAAAATAACGCCCATTCAATATCCAGCGGAGCGGCCGCAGCGAATGATAAGGCCGTCTGAACATTCAGACGGCCTTTGCTGATTTTAGCGTAGCGGCCGCCAAATACAGGCAAACAACCATGGAAAATGCAAACCGTATCGTTGCTGAAGGCATCGCCGCCATCGAAGCCGCTGCCGACCAGCAAACCCTCGAACTTGTCAAAGCCCAGTATCTCGGTAAAACCGGCGAACTGAATGCCTTGCTCAAACAGCTTGGTCAAATGTCGCCCGAAGAGCGCAAAACCGTCGGTGCGCATATCAACGAGTGCAAAAACCGTTTTCAGGCTGCCTACAACGCCAAACGCGACGCGCTGAACGAAGCCAGGCTGCAACAGCGCCTCGCCGCCGAAGCACTCGACATTACCCTGCCCGGCCGCGCCCAAGAGCAAGGCGGCCTGCATCCCGTTACCCTGACCCTGCAACGCGTGGTCGAACTCTTCCACGGCCTCGGTTTCGACGTTGCCGACGGCCCCGAAATCGAAGACGATTTCCACAACTTCCAAGCCCTCAACATCCCGCAAGACCACCCCGCCCGCGCCATGCAGGATACCTTTTATGTTGAAAACGGCGACGTTTTGCGCACCCACACCTCGCCCATCCAAATCCGCTACATGCTCGACAAAAAAGAGCCGCCCATCCGCATCATCGCCCCCGGCCGCGTGTACCGCGTGGACAGCGATGCCACACACTCGCCCATGTTCCACCAAGCCGAAGGCTTGTGGGTGGAAGAGGGCGTAACCTTCGCAGATTTGAAAGCCGTGTTTACCGATTTTATCCGCCGCTTTTTCGAACGCGATGATTTACAAGTACGTTTCCGCCCGTCTTTCTTCCCGTTTACCGAGCCTTCCGCCGAAATCGACATTATGGGCGAAAACGGCAAATGGCTGGAAGTTGGCGGTTGCGGCATGGTGCATCCCAACGTGTTGAAAAACGTGAATATCGACCCCGAAAAATACACCGGTTTCGCCTTTGGTATCGGTCTCGACCGCTTTGCCATGCTGCGCTACGGCGTGAACGATCTGCGGCTGTTTTTCGACAATGATTTGGCGTTTTTGAAGCAGTTGTCTTGAAAAGGCCGTCTGAAAAGTTTTCAGGCTGCCTGAAAACAAAACATGGTTAATGTATGAACACGCCAACCCACGCGCCGCAAAGGCAGCCTGAAAACCTAATCGATAGCATCGCCACGATTATCGAACAGGCGCGCCAGCACGTCCGCCAAAGCGTAAACAGCGCAATGGTGTACAGCTATTGGGAAATCGGCCGGCTGATTGTGGAAGACGAGCAACAAGGCGAAAAGCGCGCGGCGTATGGCAAGGCGCAGTTGCAGCGGATTTCGACTCAGCTTACCGAGCGATTTGGCAAGGGATTTGATGTAAGCAACTTGCGGAATATGCGCAGTTTTTACTTGGCGTTTCCAATTCGCGACGCAGTGCGTCGCGAATTGAGCTGGACGCATTACCGCACCTTATTGCGTATTGAAAACCCCGCAGCCCGTCAATGGTATTTGCGCGAAAGCATCGAGCAAAACTGGAGCGTGCGCGCCTTGGAGCGGCAAATCGGCAAACTGTATTACGAACGCCTGCTTGCCAGTCAAAACAAAGAATTGGTCATGCAAGAAGCCGCCGAACATACCGAAAATTTGGCCGACAGCATCCATCACTATCTGCGCGATCCGTATATTTTGGATTTTCTGAATCTGCAAGATAAAACCTATCAGGAAAGCGATTTAGAACAGGCGATTATCAATAATTTGCAAGATTTCCTGCTGGAAATGGGCAAAGGTTTCGCCTTTGTCGAGAGGCAGCAGCGCATCCGTTTTGACGATGAAGACTTTTATATCGACTTGGTGTTTTACAACTACAAACTCAAATGTTTTGTTTTAATTGATTTAAAACTAGGCAAACTCAAGCATCAAGATGTCGGTCAAATGGATACCTATGTGCGCTTGTATAACGAAAAATACAAAGCCGCCGACGATAACCCCACCGTTGGCTTAATGTTATGCAGCGAAAAAAGCGAAGCCATCGCCCGCTATTCGGTATTGGCCGATCAAAAGCAACTTTTTGCAGTGAAATATCTGCCTTATTTGCCAAGCGAAGAAGAATTGCAGGCAGCCTTGGCGATACAGCGGGAAGAAGCGATGAGACGGTTGGCAGCGCAAGAGTAAGCAGCCTGAAAGAAAAAAATGAAAAAATTAAGCTATTTAGAACTTTCTATATTGGCTGCGAAGGAATTGAGCCGCCCAGCCACTCCAATGGAAATTTGGGAATACATTGTTGAGAAAAAGCTTTATACACAGTTGAAGTCTTACAATGAACAAATCGGACTGGCTTCATTGGGCAAAACGCCCGGGGCGACGATTGGAGCAGGTATCTATGAAAATGCAAAAAAAGCAAACGGACAGTTTCAACAGCTTGAAGGCAGTAAAAATCCAATCGGTAGTTTTACGGCCTAGTTGCTCAAACTGGTTAGTTATATCCACGCGGATTATCAAGTAGCCTAGCAATACTGGGCTTACTAAACCAATATAGAAAACGTTATGGAACAGCATATTAACTACATCACGCTCGGCGTAGGCGACCTTGCTATTTCCCGCCGTTTTTACCAAGACATATTCGGTTGGCAGGAAACGGTGGACAGTAATGAAAACATTGCGTTTTTTGAAACAGGAAGCGCGCTGCGGTTTGCTCTGTTTGGTAAGGAGGCCTTAGCGCAAGACGCGCAGGTATTAGTGCAGGGTAGCGGTTTTTCATGTTTTACGTTGGCGCATAATGTCGGCAGCGAAGCTGAAGTGGATGCATTGTTTTCTGAGCTCGCCTCAAAAAATGTGAATATCGTCAAAGCCCCGCAGAAAGTATTTTGGGGTGGATACAGCGGCTATATCGCCGACCCCGATGGCTTTTTATGGGAAATTGCCTTTAATCCGTTTTTGCAGAAATTACGCTGAAATAGCACGATAAAGGTTACTTGAAAACGGCAGCGTCAGCGAAGTAAAAATCAAATTTGTTTACCCGAAAGCCGAGTCATGAAACGCTATGTCGCTCCATCCGTTTGCTATGTGTTTGCTGTTGTACTGTGGTTGCTGTTCATCTATTGCGAAAATCGCTCTTTGGCGTTGGCTGATTTGAAAACTCTGACCGGCGACGATGTGGAAGGTGCAATAAGGTGGTCGAATTACGGATTTACCGCATTTGCCGTATCCTGTTTTGCCACCGCGATCGGTAGTTGGTTGATGTCGTGGTTTAAAAGCTGGGAGCGTGTGGCGTTTACAGTGAGTGTTACCTTAGGCTATACCTTGCTGGCGTGGTTCGTAACAATCTTATTGATTTGATTGCTTAAGGTTTGAAAAGGCTACCTGAAAACAACAGCCCAAACGAAGTTAAAAAGCAGTCTGCACTCGCAAGTAAACAGGTCGTCTGGAAACAAAATCTGATAAAAAGTTAATTAGTTGATTGAGAACATAACATGCAATTCTCCTACTCATGGCTGAAAACCCAAGCCGATACCGAACTTTCCGCCGATAAGCTGGAACATCTGTTAACCATGTCCGGCTTGGAAGTGGAAGAAGCTGAGACTGCCGCGCCTGCGTTTACGGGCGTGGTGATTGCCGAAGTGAAATCCGTTGAAAAACATCCAGATGCCGACCGTTTGAACGTAACCCAAGTTGATGCGGGTACGGGCGAGTTGGTTCAGATTGTGTGCGGTGCGCCGAATGTGAAAGCGGGCATCAAAGTGCCGTGTTCGTTGCCGGGTGCGGTGTTGCCGGGTAATTTCAAAATCAAGCCGACCAAGATGCGCGGCGTGGTGTCGAACGGGATGTTGTGTTCTACCGATGAACTCGGTCTGCCTGACGACGGCGTGAACGGCCTGCACATTCTGCCGCAAGATGCTCCCGTCGGTGCAAACATCCGCGAATATCTGGATTTGGACGATACGGTGTTCACGCTGAAAATTACGCCGAACCGTGCCGACTGCCTGAGCATCAAGGGCATTGCCCGCGAAGTGGCGGCGCTGACCGGCTGTGAATTTGCGCCGACCGAAATTCAGACGGCATCCATTACTAGCGGCAAAACCCAGCCGGTGCGTATTGATGCGCTGGCCGACTGCGGCCGTTTTGTCAGCCGCGTGATTGAAAACGTGAACGCGCAGGCCGCCACGCCCGCGTGGATGCGCCAGCGTCTCGAACGCAGCGGTATCCGCAGCATTTCGGCGCTGGTGGACATCGGCAATTATGTGATGCTGGAAATCGGCCAGCCGATGCACGTGTTTGATGCCGACAAAATTTCAGGCAGCATCATCGTACGCCGCGCCGAAAACGGCGAAGTGCTGGAATGTTTGAACGAAAAAACCGTTACGCTGGCCGACAACACGCTAGTGGTGGCCGACGAAAAAGGCGCGTTGAGCCTTGCCGGCCTGATGGGCGGCACGGCCAGCGCGGTTTCAGACGACACGCGCAACATCGTCTTGGAAGCGGCGTGGTTCGCGCCGGCCGTGATTGCGGGCAAATCGCGCCAATACGGCTTTGGCTCGGATTCTTCGTTCCGCTTCGAGCGCGGCGTGGACTACCGTTTGCAGGCCGATGCCATCGAGCGTGCCACCGAATTGGTTTTGCAAGTCTGCGGCGGCCGGGCGGGCGAGATGGTCGAAGCGCTGGGCGCATTGCCGTCTGAAAAATGCGTGTCCGTGCGCCTTGCACGCGTGGGCAAAGTGTTGGGCGTGGACATTGCCGCCGAACAGGTCGAAACCATTTTGCGCACGCTCGGTTTGCAGCCTGAAAAAACCGCCGACGGCTTTCAGACGGCTTCGCCGAGCTTCCGTTTCGACATCGAAATTGAAGCCGATTTAATCGAAGAAATCGGCCGTGTGTACGGCTACGAAAACATCCCCGACGACGCCACTTCAGGCAGCCTGAAAATGCTGCCGCTGCCCGAAACCCGCCGCCCGCGCTTTGCCGTGTACAACGAAATGGCCGCGCGCGGCTACCGCGAAGTGGTCAGCTACGCCTTTGTCGATGAAGCGTGGGAAACCGATTTTGCCGCCAACGCCAACCCAATCCGCCTGCAAAACCCGCTGGCGGCGCAATACGCCGTGATGCGCTCGACGCTGGTGGGCGGCCTGGTCGAAATCCTGCAAAACAACTTAAACCGCAAGCAAAACCGCGTGCGCATTTTTGAAATCGCCCGCGTGTTTGCCAAAAACGCCGACGGCAGTTTCGCGCAAAACGAACGCATCGGCGGCCTGTGGTACGGCGCCGCCATGCCCGAGCAATGGGGCGAAAAAACGCGCAACGCCGATTTTTACGACATCAAAGCCGATGTCGAAAATCTGTTGAAAAACAGCAAAATCGAGTTTGCCAAAACTGCCCATCCCGCGCTGCATCCCGGCCGCGCCGCCGAAATCGTTTCAGACGGCCGCGTGATTGGTTTTGTCGGCGAACTGCACCCCAAATGGCTGCAAAAATACGACCTGCCGCAAGCGCCGCTGGTATTTGAAATCGATATGGCAGCCGTGTTGCAGCGCGACAAAACCCGCTATCAGCCGGTATCCAAATTCCAAGCCGTGCGCCGCGATTTAGCCTTTGTACTGCCCGAGAACGTATCCTACGCCGAACTCGAAAGCAGCCTGAAAACCGTTTCCAGCCCGCTGGTGCAGGAAATCGCGCTGTTTGACGTCTATCGCGGCACCGGCCTGCCCGAAGGGATGAAGAGCATGGCAGTGAAAGTAGTGTTGCAGGACATGGAAAACACGCTCACCGACGAAGCCGTCGAACCCGTGATGGCCAAGCTGGTGGACGCGGCGGCAGCCGTGGGCGCGCAATTGCGTGCTTAATCTATTGAATATGTTTTGAAATCTGCGCGGAAATTGGTAAAATCCGCGTCCGTTACAATAAAAAGGTAAGCAAATGACACTGACTAAAGCCGAATTGGCCGATATTTTGGTCGATAAAGTAAGCAATGTAAGCAAAAACGACGCCAAAGAAATCGTCGAACTCTTTTTTGAAGAGATCCGCAGCACTTTGGAGCGCGGTGAGGAAATCAAGATTTCGGGTTTTGGCAACTTCCAGCTGCGCGACAAGCCGCAGCGTCCCGGCCGCAATCCGAAAACCGGAGAGGAAGTACCCATCAGTGCCCGTCGCGTGGTGACTTTTCATGCCAGCCAAAAATTGAAAGGCATGGTGGAGCATTATTATGACAAGCAGCGCCAACGTTGATTTACCCCCGATTCCTGCGAAACGTTATTTCAGCTTGGCTGAGTTGTGCGAGTTGGCGCAGATCAGTCCGAAGCAGTTCGCGCAATGGCAGCAGGAACATGGCATTGTGGTGGGCTACGGTGCGGATCACTACACCCGTGCGGATGTAGTGAAAACTAGAAAACTGCGGGACACTTTCGCGCCCTTTGTCGATGCGTTCAACCATAACGGTTTGGATGCGGACGGCCGCCCTGCCGCTACGGCGGAAGAAATCAAAACGGGTTTGGCTGCTTTGTCGGATAAAATCGAAAAAGCACTTGCCGGAAACGGTTAAGTTCTATATAATGCGCAGCTTCCCAAGTCGGAGTGTGGCGCAGTCTGGTAGCGCACTTGCATGGGGTGCAAGGGGTCGAAGGTTCGAATCCTTTCACTCCGACCAGAAATTAAAAAACAGCCGTTCCAAACGGCTGTTTTTTTGTCTCTGTATCTTGTGATATTTCGTGCTTCCCCCTTTATATAGGGTCTGTTGACATTCAACTTTTCACAGCATCATACAGATATGACCAGATATACCCTATCCGATGCCCAGTGGGCAGCCATCGAACCGCTTTGTCCGGGTAAAAAAGCCGACCCGGGTAAAACCGCCAAAGA
>NZ_JBKGTW010000032.1:0-25356 GCF_046546535.1 Neisseria sp. WLZKY-1 | reverse complement strand
CTGATTAAAGTGAGTGCGCAAAGCCATCTGAAGGCGATGTGTTTAAACCTGTTGAAAGCGGCTAACAGGCTAAGTGTGCCTGTTGCCGCCTAAAAGGCGGCCCAGATGCCTGATTATGGGGTGTCCGGGGAGGATTAAGGGGGTATTTGGGTAAAATTAGGCGCAATTAGGGGTGAAAACAGCCGAAAACCTGTGTTTGGGTTCCGGCTGTCGAAGGAAGGGCTTTTTTGCAAAGGTCTCAGGCCGTCTGAAAAACATTTTCAGACGGCCTTTTTATCCGTTAAAAAGCCGGTTGGGTTTCAAAAAATACTAACCGACTTTGAAAGCGGCTAGCCCAGCAGCGCTTCGATGTCCGAAGGGCACGACACGGCGAAATCCGCAGGCCACTCCTCTGTGCGGTCGCCTGCGGCGATATAGCCCCACAGCGCCAGCACGGTTTTCATGCCCGCATCGCGCCCGGCCTGCATATCGCGCTGCGCATCACCGACATAAAGGCACTCTTGCGGTGCAACGCCGAGCTGTTCGCAGGCATAAAGCATGGGCACTACGCTCGGCTTGGCCTCGGCGCAGGTGTCGCCGCTCACCACCACCGCAGGCGGCGCGGCAAAACCGAGCTTGGAAACAAGGCGGTCGGTGAAGGCGGCAGGCTTGTTGGTGACGATGCCCCAAACGATGCCCTTGCGTGCCAAAGCGGCCAGCAGTTCGCTGATTTGCGGGAACAGAACCGTGTCGCGGTCGAAACAGGCTTCGTATTCCGCCAGATAGGCCGCACGCCATTCGTCGAAACCTTCGTCGCCGCGCGAGATGCCCGCGCCCAGCGCCAACAGTCCTGCCGCACCGTGGCTGGCTACCGCGCGGATGTCGGCCATATCCTTCGGCGGCAGGCCGCGTTTGGCCAGCAGGGTGTTGAGCGCGCCGCCCAAATCGGGGGCGGTGTCGGCAAGCGTGCCGTCCAAATCAAAGAGAACTGCTTTGATCATGATGCTTTCCCGTGTGTGATAAAACAGCGTCATTTTAACAGTTCCTGCCGTATCTTTTCAAAGGTTAAGCCGACGCAGCGCGCGAACGGCATTTTTCCGCGCGGCGGCAAGGGTTTCCATTGCATCGAAGCCCGGCTTTCAGACGGCCTTCATCCCGCCGGTGGCGTCAATGTTTGTGTGTATGTCGGCATGGTGGCATCCGCCGAAGCGGACGGGCGTGCAAAGGCCGTCTGAAACCGGATTACCGGGCTTCAGACGGCCTCAACGCTTTTTCAACAGCAGTCCGCTTTCGATATGGTGCGTGAAGGGGAACTGGTCGAACATGGCGGCGGCGGCCACGTCGTGCGTTTTTATCAGGGTGTCGAGGTTGGCGCGCAGGGTTTCGGGGTTGCAGGAGATATAGATGATGTTATCGAAGCCTTTCAGCAGCGCCAGTGTGGCGTCGTCGATGCCGGCGCGCGGCGGGTCGACGAAGACGGTGGAGAAGCGGTAGTCGGCGAGGGTGATGTTTTGTTCGTTAAGGCGGCGGAATTCGCGTGCGCCTGTGTAGGCTTCGGTAAATTCTTCTGCCGACAGGCGGGCGATGCGGATGTTGTCCGCTCCGTTGGCCGAGATATTCCATTGCGCGGCCTGCACGGAGGTTTTCGAGACTTCGGTGGCGAGGACGCGGCCGAATCGGCGGGCGAGCGGCAGGGTGAAGTTGCCGTTGCCACAGTAGAGTTCGAGCAGGTCGCCGCCCAGGCCGTCGGCGGCAGCGCACGCCCATTCGAGCATGTCGCGGCAGACGGCGGCGTTGGGCTGGCTGAACGCACCCTCGGGCTGGCGGTAGCGGTAGGTTTGTCCGCCGACATCGAGCGATTCGGTGACGAAGTCGCGCGAGAGCACGTTTTTTTGCCCTTTACTGCGGCCGATCAGGGCGATGCCGAGGCGGTTTTGCAGTGCTTCGGCGGCGGTTTGCCAGGTTTCGTCGAGTTTTCTGTGGTAAATGAGGGTAACTAGCATGTCGCCGCTGAGGGTAGACAGGAATTCGCACTGGTAGAGGCGGTTTTTCAGCACGGGATCGGCAGAAACGGCGGCAAGCAGCTCGGGCATCAGCCGGTTGATGCTTATGGCCGCTGCGGGAAATTCGGTAATGCGGATAACCGACGCGCCGCCTGCCTTTTTGCCGTGTTCGAACATGGCGTAGCTGATGTTTTCGCCATCGTGCCAGATGCGGAATTCGGCACGCATGCGGTAATGGCGCTCGGGCGAGGGGTAAACGCGCCATTCGGGCATGGGCACGCCTGCGAACAGGCGGCGCAGGAAAGCGGTTTTGTCGTTCAGCTGGCTGAGGTAGGCGGGGCTGTGCATGGCGGATTCCGTGGCAGAAAAAGGGGCGAATTATAGCTTTTTCGCGCACGGGACGCAGAGGCCGTCTGAAATACACGGCAGCGGAAAGCGTGAACTGCGCGGATTGTTAAGACGGCTGCATTATTGCAAAAAAGCGCAAACGGCGGGGGAGGGACGCTATCAAGAATCGCAAAGCGCGTGTTAAGATAGAATTGTAAAGATTTTCCCCAACCGACAAACACAGAGGATTTGACACATGAGTCGCGTATTATTAGTTGATGACGATGCCGTACTGACCGAGCTGCTGACCGAATATCTCACCGCCGAAGGTTTGGAAGTGCGCAGCGTGCCGGACGGCGAAGCCGGTGTTCATGAAATTCTCTCCGGCCAGTACGACGTGGTGGTGTTGGACTCCATGATGCCGAAGATGAACGGTTTAGACGTGTTGAAAACCGTGCGCGCGCAAAGCAGCATCCCCATCATCATGCTCACGGCCAAAGGCGACGACATCGACCGCATCATCGGTTTGGAAATGGGTGCCGACGACTATGTGCCCAAACCGAGCACGCCGCGCGAACTCTTGGCGCGCATCAACGCAATTTTGCGCCGCGCGCAGAACCCGCACGACCAGGGCAGCGCGTCAAACAGCCTATCGGTCAGCAATGTGACCCTGCATCCCTCGAAACGCCAGGCAACCGTTGGTGATGCGCCGCTGGAACTGACCAGCACCGAGTTCAACCTGCTCGAAGTGCTGATGCGCCATGCGGGACAGGTGGTCAGCAAGGAAACCCTTTCCATCGAAGCGCTCGACCGCAAGCTGGCCAAATTCGACCGCAGCATCGATGTCCACATTTCCAGCATCCGCCACAAACTGGGCGATGCCTCGCTGATTCAAACCGTGCGTGGTTTGGGTTACTTGTTCGTCAAAAACTGATTATCGGAAGCCGAAGCTCAGCATGAAGCTTTTCCAACGCATTTTCGCCACGTTTTGCGCAGTGATTATCTGCGCCATATTCGTGGCGAGTTTTTCTTTCTGGCTCGTGCAGCAGACGCAGGCCGAAAACCATTTCAACCAGCAGCGGGTGATTGACGAGATTCTGTTGTCCAATGCCGTTAACGCCTTTCGCGCGCGCGGCGAAAACGGCGCGCGCGAAATGCTTCAGGGGTGGCACGAAGGGCAGGGGCCGGAAAAAGTCCTCATCATCAGCGGTGACGATCAGACCGATCTGATCGGCCGTAAAGTCGACCCCAAAAGAATCGAAAAAGCCCGCTCCTTCGCAATCGCCAATCCCGAAAGCAAAAGCGTGCACCTCGAATACGGGCGCTGGGGCGAGGAATACCTGTTTTTCATCCGCAACTGGGACAGCATCGAAGTGCAGCGCCGCCCCAGTCCGCTGTTTATCCCCGGCCTGCCGCTGGAACAGACCTGGCACGAAATCATCATCTTGGGCTTTATCTTTCTCGTCGGCCTTGCACTTGCCTACATTCTCGCCAACAACATCACCCGCCCCATCCGCATTCTCGGCCGCGGTATGAACCGCCTGGCCGACGGCAACTTTGAAACGCGCATCTCGCAGCAGATGGACAACCGCGATGACGAACTGTCGCAGCTGGCGGTGCAGTTCGACAAAATGGCGCAGAAGCTGCAACAGCTGGTTGCCAAAGAACGCCACCTCCTGCACCACGTTTCCCACGAAATGCGCTCGCCGCTGGCGCGGATGCAGGCCATCGTCGGCCTGATCCAGTCGCAGCCGCAGAAGCAGGAGCAGTATTTGCAGCGGCTGGAAACCGAGCTCGTGCGCATGGACGCTTTGGTAGGCGAGTTGCTGACCCTCTCCCGCCTCGAAACCGCCAACGTCAAATTGGAAAAAGAGCCGCTCAAACTGATTCCCTTCATGCGCAATCTGGTGGACGACAGCCAGGCCGTTGCCGAAAAAAACGGCCAAACCGTCGAGCTGACGCTGGAAAAAATGCCCGACAACGCCGAAATCTGCGCCAACGAAAGCTATCTCTACCGCGCCTTCGACAACGTCATCCGCAATGCCATGAACTACAGCCCCGAAGGCAGCAGCATCCGCGTCGAAATGCGGCAGGACGCGAAAAACTGGCTGATCGACATCACCGACAACGGGCCGGGTGTCGCGGAAAACCAGCTGCCGCACATCTTCACCGCCTTCTATCGCGCCGACAGCAGCGGCAGCAAACCCGGCACGGGCTTGGGCTTGGCCTTGGCAAAACACATCGTCGAGCAGCACTGCGGCAGCATCAGCGCCGAAAACATCAGCCCCAACGGCCTGCGTATGCGCTTCGTCCTGCCGAAAAAAAACGGCAAAACGAAAGACGAGCAACCGCCCGCCGCATAAGAGCTGTTTACATTCGGCCTTGCGGCGGTGTTTTCGGTAAAAATCCGCTTCGCAAGCTGAATGCCGGCAGCCACCGGCAGCCACAAAAAGGCCGTCTGAAAATCCGTTTTCAGACGGCCTTTTTGTGGCATAATCTGTCGGTTTTCCGCCCGACGCAAACGCGGTTTTCCCACGGCGTTTTCAGACGGCCGCAAGCATGGCCGCCACATTTTCAGACGGCCTTTTCCAACCTTCCGCACAGCCTGAAACCCTAACCGTGCCTGTCGCACCGGCAGGCACCGTTAGCGTTTTAGACTGGCGGATTTTCCAACGAAAGGAATCCCTTTATGTTTGACAAACACGTTAAAACCTTCCAATACGGCGATCAAACCGTAACCCTCGAAACCGGCGAAATCGCCCGTCAGGCCGCTGCGGCGGTGAAAGTGGCTATGGGCGACACCGTGGTTTTGGTGGCCGTTACCGCCAACAAGGAAGTCAAAGCCGGACAGGACTTCTTCCCGCTGACTGTCGATTATCTCGAGCGCACCTACGCCGCAGGCAAAATCCCCGGCGGCTTTTTCAAGCGCGAAGGCAAGCAGAGCGAAAAAGAAATCCTCACCAGCCGCCTGATCGACCGCCCCATCCGCCCGCTGTTCCCTGAAGGTTTCTATCACGACATCCAAGTTGTGGCGATGGTGGTGTCCGTCGATCCCGAAATCGATTCCGACATCCCCGCGATGATCGGCGCTTCCGCCGCGCTGGTATTGAGCGGCGTGCCCTTTGCCGGCCCGATCGGCGCAGCGCGCGTGGGCTATTTGGACGGCGGATATGTGCTGAATCCGACCAAAACCCAGCTGGAAAAATCCCAGCTTGATTTGGTGGTTGCCGGTACCGCGCAGGCCGTCTTAATGGTGGAATCCGAAGCGCAAATCCTGCCCGAAGACGTGATGCTCGGCGCAGTGGTGTACGGCCACGAGCAGATGCAGGCCGTGATTAAAGCCATCAACGAGCTGGCCGACGAAGTGAACCCCGAAGTGTGGGACTGGAAAGCGCCCGAGCCGAACGCCGATCTGGTGGCCAAAGTCAAAGAAATCGCCGGCGACACCATCGCCGAAGCCTTCAAAATCCGCTCCAAACAGGCACGCGGCGCGAAAATCGCCGAAGCGTGGGCTGCGGTTCAGGCTGCCTTAATCAGCGAAGACACCGACACCCTTGCCGCCAACGAAATCAAGGGCATTTTCAAACATCTGGAAGCCGACGTCGTCCGCAGCCAAATCCTTAACGGCCAGCCGCGCATCGACGGCCGCGACACCCGCACCGTGCGCCCCATCAACATCCAAACCGGTGTGCTGCCGCGCACCCACGGATCGGCGCTGTTTACACGCGGCGAAACCCAGGCGCTGGCCGTCGCCACCCTCGGCACTTCGCGCGACGAGCAAATCATCGACGCCCTCTCCGGCGAATACACCGACCGCTTTATGCTGCACTACAACTTCCCGCCATATTCCACCGGCGAATGCGGCCGCATGGGCGCGCCCAAACGCCGCGAGATCGGCCACGGCCGCCTCGCCAAACGCGCCCTCTTGGCCGTGCTGCCCTCGCCGGAAGAGTTCAGCTACACCATGCGCGTAGTTTCCGAAATCACCGAGTCCAACGGCTCTTCTTCCATGGCTTCCGTCTGCGGCGGCTGCCTGAGCCTGCTGTCTGCCGGTGTACCGCTGAAAGCCCATGTGGCCGGTATCGCCATGGGTCTGATTTTGGAAGGCAACAAATTCGCCGTGCTCACCGACATCCTGGGCGACGAAGACCACCTCGGCGATATGGACTTCAAAGTGGCCGGTACCACCGACGGCGTAACCGCCCTGCAAATGGACATCAAAATCCAGGGTATCACCAAAGAAATCATGCAGATCGCGCTGGCACAGGCCAAAGAAGCCCGCCTGCACATCCTCGGCCAGATGAAAGAAGCGGTACAGGGCCCGCAGGAATTGTCGCAACACGCGCCGCGCCTGTTTACCATGAAAATCAACCAGGACAAAATCCGCGACGTCATCGGCAAAGGCGGCGAAACCATCCGCGCCATTACCGCCGAAACCGGCACCGAAATCAACATCGCCGACGACGGCACCATCACCATCGCCGCCGTCAGCGCTGATTCGGTGGAAGCGGCGAAAAAACGCATCGAAGACATCACCGCCGAAGTCGAAGTGGGCGAAGTGTACGACGGCACCGTGGTAAAAATTCTCGACAACAACGTCGGTGCGATTGTCGACGTCCTACCCGGCAAAGGCGGGCTGGTACACGTCAGCCAAATCGCCCACGAGCGCGTGAAAGACGTGAACGACTATCTCAAAGTCGGCCAGAGCGTCAAAGTAAAAGCGCTGGAAGTGGACGACCGCGGCCGCGTGCGCCTGTCGATCAAAGCCTTGCTGGAAGAACCTGCCGCCGAATAAGCCGCATGGTTTTGGATTCTTAAAAACCAAGCGAAACCGCACCTGCGAAGGTGCGGTTTTTTGTTGCCTGAAACAGTTTCAGGCCGTCTGAAAGCGCGGCTTCGGCGCAACCGGAACGGTGAGGCCGTCTGAAAAACAAGTGCTGCCCGTACAAAACGATTTGCCCGTATTCCGGTCTGGGGCGCGACGGTTTGCGCCTTGCACAAATTAACATTGTGTGCTGAAATGCGCCTCACCGATGAAATGTACACAATTTAACTGAGGAGGAAAAAATGCAAGGAATAGAGAACTTTCTCAACGGTCTGAACGGCTATGTTTGGGGGCGCGGTATGCTGGTGCTGCTGGTCGGCACAGGCATCTGGCTGACGCTGGCTCTGCGCGGTTTGCAGTTTTCCATGCTGTTTTACGCGCTGAAACAGGCGTTCCGTCCGCATCCGAAAAAAGACGACGGCAGCGACCACGACGGCGACGTATCCCATTTCGGCGCACTGATGACCGCTCTGTCGGCCACCATCGGCACGGGCAATATCGCCGGCGTCGCCACCGCCGTGGCAGCGGGCGGGCCGGGCGCGGTGTTCTGGATGTGGATTACCGCCGTGTTCGGCATGGCCACCAAATACGGCGAAGGCGTGCTGGCGGTGAAATTCCGTATTACCAACAGCAAGGGTGAAATGTCGGGCGGGCCGATGTATTACATTGAAAACGGCCTGGGCAAAAACTGGAAATGGCTGGCCGTCCTTTTCGCCCTGTTCGGCACCATCGCCTCCTTCGGCATCGGCAGCTCCGTGCAGGCCAACTCCGTGGCGCAGGCCGTGCACAGCAGCTTCGGCATCGAGCCGTGGATCAGCGGCGTGGCGCTGACGCTGATAACCGCCTTTGTCGTGCTCGGCGGCATCCAGAGCATCGCCAAAGTCAGCTCCGTCGTCGTACCCTTTATGGCCGTTCTTTATGTGCTCGGCGGCCTGGTTATCGTTTTCTCGCATCTCGACCTGCTGTTGCCCGCGCTGAAAGTGATACTGGGCGACGCCTTCACGGGACAGGCCGTGGCCGGTGGCGTGGTGGGCACCGTTATCCGCTACGGCGTCGCACGCGGCGTGTTCTCCAACGAAGCGGGCATGGGTTCCGCCCCCATCGCCGCCGCCGCCGCGAAAACCGACCATCCCGTGCGCCAGGCACTGGTTTCCATGACCGGTACCTTCCTCGACACCATCATCGTCTGCTCGATAACGGGCATCGTTCTGGTGATGGGATTGCTGGGTGCGGACGGCCAATTCGTGCTGCCCGAACTCAAAGGCGCCGCGCTCACCACGCAGACCTTCAACGCCCTTCTGGCGGGCTGGGGCGGCTGGATTGTCACCATCGGCCTGATTTTCTTCGCCTATTCCACCATCCTCGGCTGGTGTTACTACGGCGAAAAATGCGCCGGTTACGTTTTTGGCGACAAATTCGTGAAGCCCTACCGCGTTATCTACGTTGCCACCGTGATGCTCGGCACGGTGATGAGCCTCGATCTGGTGTGGACGGCCGCCGACACCTTCAACGGCCTGATGGCCGTGCCCAACCTGATCGCCCTGTTGCTGCTCTCGGGCGTGATTGTGAAGGAAACGCGCGACTTCAAAGCCAAGCGTGCCAGCGGCGAATTGGAGTATTGATAACGCGCAGCGCCTGACCGGCGCGTACACGCGAAAAGGCCGTCTGAAAGCAGATTTGCGTTTCAGACGGCCTAACCGTTTGGCGGACGCCGCTGCAACAGTGTTCAGGGAAAAACTGCGGTTTCGGTATGCAAAAGGCCGTCTGAAAGTGGGTTTTGTGTTTCAGACGGCCTAACCGTTTGGCGGGCACGGCAGCAACGGCGTGAGGGCAAACGGCGGTTTCAGTATGCGAAAGGCCGTCTGAAAGCAAAGGATATGGCGTTCAGACGGCCTTTGTTGCGGGCTGCGGAAACGGTTTAGAAACGGCGTTTCAGATTGCAGGCCTGCAAAATGCTGGCGGCGAGTTCTTCCACCGATTTGTGGGTGGTGTTGGTGAACGGAATGTCGAAGCGGCGGAACATGGCCTGCGCATCGGCCACTTCCTGCTTGCAGGTGGCGAGGCTGGCGTAGCGCGAGTTGGGGCGGCGCTCTTCGCGGATGTCGGCCAGGCGCTCGGGCTGGATGGTGAGGCCGTAGATTTTGCTGCGGTAGGGCTTGATCATCGGCGGCAGGTCGGGGCTGTCGAGATCGTCGGGCGTGAGCGGATAGTTGGCGGCGCGGATGCCGTATTGCAGGGCGAGATACAGGCAGGTCGGCGTTTTGCCGCTGCGTGACACGCCCATCAGGATTACGTCGGCGTCTTTCAGGTCTTTGTCGCTGACGCCGTCGTCGTGGTTGAGGGTGAAGTTCACCGCATCCATGCGCGCTTCGTAGCGGGCGGAGTCGGCGATGCCGTGGATGCGTCCGGCTTCGTGCCGCGCTTTGGTGCCCAATTCGTTTTCCAAGACGCCGAGAAAGGCGTCAAAAAAGCTCAGGTGCAGACCGGGGCTGCTGCGGATGATGTTGCGGATTTCTTCGTTGATAATGCTGGAAAAAACCAGCGGCCGCAGCTCGGTCTGCTGTGCGGCGGTTTCGATAATCTGCACCATGGCGCGGGCTTTGTCGGGTGTGTCGACGAAGGGATAGGTAGAGCGCTTGAATTTGATATCCTGAAACTGGTCGAGCAGGGCTTCGCCCATGCTTTCGGAGGTGAGGCCGGTGCGGTCGGAAATGAAGAAGGCGGGTCGGCGCGACATGGTTGTGCTCGCTTTTCGGTGGTGGAAACAAGGGGCGCGGATGATAGCAAGAGGCCGTCTGAAATTGAAGCGTGCGGAAAAACTACACTATGCTACACGTTTGCCAGCAGCGCGCGTTTCCAGCTTTTTGTGCCGCAAGGGCAGGGAGGGCGGCAGGTTTTTCGGGTTTCGGCTGTGCGGCGGTTGCGCGGACAGACCGTTGCGGCCGCAAACGGCAGAAACAGGCACGGCGGAAGGGGCGGAGTTTCATGCCGCTACATGACACACGCGCCTTGTTTTCAGACGGCCTCAAAGCGGCGTCGGCGAGAGAAAACACATGACACGGCGGCGCAGGCTGGTTAAAATGCCGCGCTTGCTTTTTTACGTTTTATAACCTTTTTATAACCTTTGATTTGGACGACACAAATGGCTGCAAATTACGTTATCTGGTTTGAAAATCTGCGTATGACCGACGTGGACAGCGTCGGCGGCAAAAACGCCTCACTCGGCGAAATGATTAGCCAACTGAGCGGCAAAGGCGTGCGCGTGCCGGGCGGTTTTGCCACCACGGCCGAAGCCTACCGCGCGTTTTTGGCGCACAACGGCCTGAACGAGCGCATTTCCGCCGCGTTGGCCGCGCTGGATGTCAACGATGTGGCCGAGCTGGCGCGTGTGGGCAAAGAAATCCGCCAGTGGATTTTGGAGACCCCCTTCCCCGAAGAGCTGGATAAAGCAGTGGAAGAAGCTTGGAACAAAATGGTGGCCGACGCGGGCACGGACATGATTTCCGTGGCCGTACGCTCCTCCGCCACCGCCGAAGACCTGCCCGACGCTTCTTTCGCCGGACAGCAGGAAACCTTCCTCAACATCAACGGCCTGGATAACGTCAAAGAAGCGATGAAGCACGTTTTCGCCTCGCTCTACAACGACCGCGCCATTTCCTACCGCGTCCACAAAGGTTTCGCCCACGACATCGTCGCCCTGTCCGCAGGCGTGCAGCGCATGGTGCGCTCCGACCACGGCGCGTCGGGTGTGATGTTCACCCTCGACACCGAAAGCGGCTTCGACCAAGTCGTGTTCCTCACATCGTCTTACGGCTTGGGCGAAATGGTCGTCCAAGGCGCAGTGAACCCCGACGAGTTCTACGTCCACAAACCGACCCTGCGCGAAGGCCGACCCGCCATCCTGCGCAAAACCATGGGTTCGAAACTCATCAAAATGGTGTTTACCGAAGAGGCGCAGGCGGGCAAGTCGGTGCAGGTGGTGGACGTGCCCGCCGAGCAGCGCAAACAGTTTTCCGTCAGCAACGAAGAAATCACCGAGCTGGCCAAATACGCCCTGATTATCGAAGAACATTACGGCCGCCCGATGGACATCGAATGGGGTCGCGACGGCATCGACGGCAAAATCTACATCCTGCAGGCGCGTCCCGAAACCGTCAAATCGCAGGAAGAAAGCAGCCGCAGCCTGCGCCGCTACGCCATTTCCGGCGACAAAACTGTGCTGTGCGAAGGCCGCGCCATCGGCCAGAAAGTCGGCCAGGGCAAAGTGCGCCTCGTTAAAGACGCTTCCGAAATGGACACCGTCAAAGACGGCGACGTGCTGGTAACCGACATGACCGACCCCGATTGGGAGCCGGTGATGAAACGCGCCGCCGCCATCGTCACCAACCGCGGCGGCCGCACCTGCCACGCCGCCATCATCGCCCGCGAACTGGGCATTCCCGCCGTTGTCGGCTGCGGCAACGCGTCTTCCGTACTCAAAGAAGGACAGGAAGTGACCGTTTCCTGCGCCGAAGGCGACACCGGTCTGATTTACGACGGCCTTTTGAACATCGAAGTGAATGACGTGGCCTTGGACAACATGCCCGAATCGCCCGTCAAAATCATGATGAACGTCGGCAATCCCGAGCTGGCCTTCTCCTTCTCCGACCTGCCCAGCGAAGGCATCGGCCTTGCCCGCATGGAATTCATCATCAACCGCCAAATCGGCATCCACCCCAAAGCCCTGATCGAGTTTGACAAACAGGACGAAGACATCCGCGAGGAAATCGAAAGCCGCATCGCCGGTTATGCCTCGCCTGTTACTTTTTATGTCGACAAAATCGCCGAGGGCGTGTCGACGCTGGCCGCTTCGGTATTCCCGCGCAAAGTTATTGTCCGCATGTCCGACTTCAAATCCAACGAATACATGGGCTTGATCGGCGGCAGCCGCTACGAGCCGCATGAAGAAAACCCCATGCTCGGCTTCCGCGGCGCGGCGCGCTACATCTCCGAAGACTTTGCCGAATGCTTTGCCCTCGAATGCCAGGCGCTCAAGCGCGTGCGCGACGACATGGGGCTGACCAACGTCGAAATCATGATTCCCTTCGTGCGCACCCTCGCCGAAGCCGAAGCCGTCGTCAAGGCTCTGAAAGCCAACGGCTTGGAGCGTGGCAAAAACGGCCTGCGCCTGATCATGATGTGCGAAGTGCCGAGTAACGCCATTCTGGCCGAGCAGTTCCTGCAATACTTCGACGGCTTCTCCATCGGTTCGAACGACATGACCCAGCTCACGCTCGGCGTCGACCGCGATAGCGGCGGCCCCATCGCCGCCACTTTCGACGAGCGCAACCCCGCCGTCAAAGTCATGCTGCACCTGGCCATCTCCGCCTGCCGCAAGCACAACAAATACGTCGGCATCTGCGGCCAGGGTCCGTCCGACCATCCCGATTTTGCCAAATGGCTGGTGGAAGAGGGCATTGACACCATTTCCCTGAACCCCGATACCGTTATCGAAACCTGGCTGTATCTGGCGAAAGAAGTGAACAAATAATCCGGCAGTACCGTTCAGACGGCCGCATCCCGATAAAGACGGATGCGGCCGTTTTCGCGGAAAGGTCGTCTGAAAGCCGTAGCGGAAAAGAGAAATTCGGACGGCCTAGTCTTGACGGCTTGCAGGATGATACCGGCGGGGCAGGGGGCTAAGTTTGGTATCCACACGGTATTTTTACGCTTACATATTTTAACCTTTTGACTTTTCCGACAGCGTGCCGCCGAAGATTCCCGATATATCAAACCCCCGCCGTTTTCCCCGTTTTTTTATCGCGAAGGAGCTTTTTGCCGCCGGTTTGTCAAGCCTGTTTCAAACGGCCGAAACACGATATATTGTAGTCCGAGCACACGATTCATACTATATCTAGTATTTTTTATCATTTTGAGGATACCTGATGAATGCCGCAGAAAACATGAAAGTCACCAAACGCGACGGCCGTTTGGAAAACATTGATTTAGACAAAATCCACCGCGTGGTTACTTGGGCGGCAGAGGGGCTGAAAAACGTGTCCGTCTCCCAAGTCGAGCTCAAATCGCACATTCAGTTTTACAACGGCATCCGCACCGACGACATCCACGAAACCATCATCAAGGCCGCCGCCGACCTGATTTCGCAGGACACGCCCGACTATCAGTATCTGGCCGCGCGTCTGGCCATTTTCCATCTGCGCAAAATCGCCTACGGCGAATTCGAGCCACCGCATCTCTTTGACCACGTCAAAAAACTCACCGAAGCGGGCAAATACGACCGCCACATCATCGAAGACTACAGCCGTGAAGAGTTTGACGAACTCAACGCCTACATCGACCACAGCCGCGACATGACCTTCTCCTACGCCGCCGTCAAGCAGCTCGAAGGCAAATATCTGGTACAAAACCGCGTAACGCGCCGCATCTACGAAACGCCGCAGTTTCTCTATATCCTCGTGGCGATGTGCCTGTTTTCCAAATACCCGAAAGACACGCGCCTTTCGTATGTGAAGCGTTTTTACGACGCGGTATCCACCTTCAAAGTCTCGCTGCCCACGCCCATCATGAGCGGCGTGCGCACGCCGACGCGCCAGTTCAGCTCGTGCGTGCTCATCGAGTGCGACGACAGCCTCGATTCTATCAACGCCACCACCAGCGCGATTGTGAAATACGTTTCCCAACGCGCCGGCATCGGCATCAACGCCGGACGCATCCGCGGCCTCGGCGCGGAAATCCGTGGCGGCGAAGCACAGCACACCGGCTGCATTCCCTTTTTCAAAATGTTCCAAGCCGCCGTCAAATCCTGCTCGCAAGGGGGCGTGCGCGGCGGCGCGGCCACCCTGTTCTACCCGCTGTGGCACATCGAAGCCGAAAGCCTGCTGGTGCTCAAAAACAACCGGGGCGTGGAAGACAACCGCATCCGCCAGCTTGATTACGGCGTGCAAATCAACCGCCTGCTTTACACCCGCCTGATTAAAGGCGGCAACATCACCCTGTTTTCGCCCAACGAAGTACCCGGCCTTTATGAAGCCTTCTTCGCCGACCAAGACGAATTCGAGCGTCTCTACACGAAATACGAGCAAGACCCGAATATCCGCAAACGCACCTTGTCGGCTACCGATTTGTTCTCCACACTGATGCAGGAACGCGCCGGAACGGGACGCATCTACATCCAAAACGTTGACCATTGCAACACGCACAGCCCGTTTGACCCGCGCGTCGCGCCCGTGCACCAGTCCAACCTGTGCATGGAAATCGCCCTGCCGACCAAACCGCTCGACAACATCAACGACCCCAACGGCGAAATCGCCCTGTGCACCCTGTCCGCCTTCAACCTCGGCGCGTTAAACAGTCTGGACGAACTCGAAGAGCTGGCCGACCTCACCGTCCGCGCCCTCGACGCACTTTTGGACTACCAAGACTACCCCGTCGAAGCCGCCCGCACCGCCACCATGAACCGCCGCACCCTCGGTATCGGCGTGATCAACTACGCCTATTACCTCGCCAAAAACGGCGTGAAATACAGCGACGGCTCGGCTATCGGCCTCACCCACCGCACCTTTGAAGCCATGCAGTATTACCTCCTCAAAGCCTCGGTAAACCTCGCCAAAGAATACGGCGCGTGTCCCCTGTTCGGCCAAACCGTTTATTCGCAAGGCAAGCTGCCCATCGACACCTACAAAAAAGACCTCGATGCCGTCTGCACCGAGCCGCTGCACCTCGATTGGGAAAGCCTGCGCCAAGACATCGTCAAACACGGCCTGCGCAACTCCACCCTCACCGCACTCATGCCGTCTGAAACCAGTTCGCAGATTGCCAACGCCACCAACGGCATCGAGCCCCCGCGCGGCCTCGTTACCGTGAAAGCCTCCAAAGACGGTATCCTCAAACAGGTTGTGCCCGAGTTTGAAACCCTCAAAAACCAATACGAAACCCTGTGGCAGCTTCCCGGCAACGACGGCTACCTGAAACTCGTCGGCGTGATGCAAAAATTCGTCGATCAGGCGATTTCTGCCAATACCGCCTACGACCCGGGCAAATTCGAAGGCAACAAAGTTTCCATGAAACAAATGCTCAAAGACCTACTGACCGCCTACAAATACGGCGTCAAAACCCTGTACTACCACAACACACGCGACGGCGCGGACGATACGCAGACCGATATTCAGGATGACGGCTGTGCGGGTGGGGCTTGTAAGATTTGACAATGGGAGATTTCAGACGATCTTTAGAGTTTAAAAGGTCGTCTGAAAATAAAACAAAGGATGGAAGAAAGTGTCTAATGCTTATTATGATAATCCAGCACAAAGATTATTGAAAATTATTAAAAAAGCTAAAGGAGTTTCATCACTTCGTACTTCAAGAGGCGCGTGGATGGAGATTTTAAATCTAACTAATGATGAAGCTAGTGATCGTAATATTCTATTTTCGATTAGCAAAGTTATAAATTTAATTGAGGAGATTAATAACTATTTCCAAGTAAATGAACCTGACTATATCGAGCATTGTCAGAATTGGATGGAAAACATATTGTCTTTTCTTGGTAAATCGGTAGAGTTAGATAGAGAATGGGCTGATGTCATTTGTTATTTAGATGAAAATATGACTTCATATCTTTATTCTTCTGTTAAGATTATTGATGCTAATTTTGAAAAAAATCAACTTTCATTTTTGAGAAAAATTGATGAAAGTGAACTAATTGAAATAAATAATTCTATAAAAAGCATATATCAGGACATATTAATTTCTGAAAATATAGAAGACAATGTTAAGTCTTCTATTCAAAAATATCTTTTGCGTCTTATTGAATCCATTGATCAATATGCAATTACTGGTTCTGAAGCTATTATCGAAGTCCTAGAAAATACTGTTGGTCATATGTATTTCAACCATGAATATAAAGAATTCATGAGTAATACAGAAACTGGTAAGAATCTCCTTTCTAAAATGGGAGAAATTGCAAAAAAAAGTTACCTGTTTTACGGGGATTTTAGAGTTAGCCAATAAGAGTTTTGAATTAATTGAAAATATTAAAGATTTTAATAATTTATAAGTATGTTTTAGATAAAAGAGATAAATTTCACAATATTAATATTACCATTTTAAGTTAATCTAAAAAGAGTTCCCCATGTCCTGCGAACACCTAGTCATGTCATACAGCACCTTTTCCAAAACCAAAAACGACGCGCTTAAAGAGCCGATGTTTTTCGGTCAGCCGGTGAATGTTGCCCGCTATGACCAGCAGAAATACGAAGTATTTGAAAAACTGATTGAAAAGCAGCTGTCGTTTTTCTGGCGTCCGGAAGAAATCGACGTGTCGCGCGACCGTATCGACTACGCCAACCTGCCCGAACACGAAAAACACATTTTCATCAGCAATCTGAAATACCAAACCCTGCTCGATTCCATCCAAGGCCGCAGTCCGAACGTTGCCTTGTTGCCTTTGGTGTCGATTCCCGAATTGGAAACTTGGATTGAAACGTGGAGTTTCAGCGAAACCATCCACTCGCGCAGCTACACTCACATCATTCGCAATATCGTGAATGACCCGTCTATCGTGTTTGACGACATCGTGCAAAACGAATACATCATCGCCCGCGCCGAAGATATCGCCTGTTACTACGACGATTTGATCGAATACACCCAGTATTACAACCTCTTAGGCGAAGGAACTCATCAGGTCGGCGGCAAAACGGTTACGGTAAACCTGCGCGAGTTGAAGAAAAAACTCTATCTCTGCCTGATGTGCGTCAACGTGCTCGAAGCCATCCGCTTTTATGTATCGTTTGCCTGCTCGTTTGCCTTTGCCGAGCGCGAGTTGATGGAGGGCAACGCCAAAATCATCAAACTCATCGCCCGCGACGAGGCGCTGCATCTCACCAGCACGCAACATATGCTTAACCTGATGCGCGTCGGCGCAGACGACCCCGATATGGTCGAAATCGCCGCCGAGTTGGAACAGGAATGCTTCGAGCTGTTTAAAAAAGCGGCTTTGCAGGAAAAAGAATGGGCCGAGTACCTGTTTAAAGACGGCTCGATGATTGGTTTGAACAAAGAAATCCTGTGCCAATACGTCGAATACATCACCAACCTGCGCATGCAGGCCGTCGGCCTGCAACCGGCTTTCGATGGCGCAAACCAAAACCCGATTCCGTGGATTAACGCCTGGCTCTCGTCAGACAATGTCCAAGTCGCGCCGCAGGAAGTGGAAATTTCGTCCTATCTTATCGGTCAAATCGATGCCGAAGTCAGCGCTGACGACTTGGGCGATTTCGAGCTGTAAAGCACGTTTCAGACGGCCTTTAGGCGCAACCGGCCGTCTGAAAATCTATTTCCAATCATCACGGTATAACCAAAAATGAAAATTTATGGCGACATTGCAGTAAAAGCAGCGGAATCATCTTCTGAGTATGAAGATATGGAACAAGCTTGGATAGAGATTGCGGCATCATTTCCCATCAAGGAGTCAATTAGAAAAAAAGGATGCCCAAAGAATGCATTTTTGGGATTGTGTCGTGCGGGGTTGGTTAAAGGAATCAACCCGGAAAAAGTCAAAACCAAACATTCCAAAAACGGAGAATATGCCGTTGCAGCGGTCAACCTTTTAAAAAATGATCCCGAATGGGCAAATCAGAAAAAATCCGTTTTTTGGCGCGAAATTGTGGGTAATGAAAAAAAAATATAACAGCCAGCTTCATGTCGTTTTGGCCTTGTGGGAAAAAGGATTGATTATTTGAATTTATATATTTAAGGCCGTCTGAAACATTGTTCAGACGGCCTCTATGCCCTAAAACACACATGGCACTCATCAGCACACACGACAAAACTTTCGAGCTGCAAGAGGGCGAAACGCTCTTGGAGGGCTTGGAGCGCACCGGCCACGAAGTCGAATACCAGTGCCGTAGCGGCTATTGCGGCTCGTGCCGCGTCAAAATCCTCAGCGGCCGCGTGTCTTACGACAACTTTCCGCTGGCTTTCGTCGCACCCGGAGAAATCCTGCCCTGCTGCTGCCGTGTGAGCGAAGACATCGAAATCGACTGCCGCGAGCGCGTGAAAGAGCCGGATTTGTTTGCGCCGGATTTATTCGGCGTCGACACGCTTTAAAACTTGCGCGCCTGTTTTGCGGCCGCTATAATGCCGCGCTTTGCAACCTTGTCTGCCGCACCCGCATGGCGGCAGACTGTTTTTAAACCGTAAGGAGATAACATGCGTCATTACGAGATCGTGTTTATCGTTCATCCCGATCAAAGCGAGCAGGTGCCCGCCATGGTTGAACGCTACAAAGCACTGGTAACTGAAAACAACGGTGTCATCCACCGGTTGGAAGACTGGGGTCGCCGCCAACTGGCTTACCCAATCAACAAAATTCACAAAGCGCACTATGTGTTGATGAATGTCGAAACTACTCCGGCCGTTATCGAAGAGCTGGAAACCGGTTTCCGCTTCAATGATGCCGTTCTGCGCCATCTGACCATCCAAACTAAACACGCAGTGACCGAAGCCTCTCCGATGATGAAGGAAGAGAAATCGAAAAATCTGCTGAATCCCCAGCAGGAAACTGCCGAAGCGTAATTGGATAACCTCCTAACCCTTACCGCCCGCATCGCCAAATGCGGTGTACTGCGTTATACGCCTACGGGTGTACCTGTATTGGATTTGATGCTCGAACACGAGTCCATGCAGAGAGAAAACAACCTCCCGTGTACAGTGCGCTTGGAAATCCAGGCTAAAATCGTCGGTAAGGACGCTTTGATATGGCAGCATCGGGAAAATAGCACAGTCCGAGTCAGCGGCTTCCTTGCCGCCAAGAATCAGCGCTATCCCAAACCGATACTGCGGATACAGAACATTCAAGAATATAAAGGTTAAAACGACATGGCTCGTCAAACATTCAAACGTAGAAAATTCTGCCGTTTTACGGCTGAAAAAATCCAGGAAGTCGATTACAAACAGGTCGATCTGCTGAAAGACTTCATCACCGAAAACGGCAAAATCATCCCCGCCCGCATCACCGGCACCAAAGCACACTACCAGCGCCAGCTGGCGGTTGCCGTAAAACGCGCGCGCTTCTTGGCACTGCTGCCTTACACCGACCAACACAAATAATTTTGGAGCGTAAATCATGCAAATTATTCTGTTAGAAAAAATCGGCGGTTTGGGCAACTTGGGCGACATCGTTACCGTTAAAAACGGCTATGCCCGCAACTTCCTGATCCCCCAAGGTAAAGCGAAACGCGCAACCGAAGCCAACAAAGCCGAATTTGAAACCCGCCGTGCCGAACTGGAAGCACGTCAGGCCGAAATCCTGGCCGATGCGCAGGCACGCAGGGAAAAACTGGACGGACAAACCATTACCATCGCGCAGAAAGCCGGTGTCGACGGCCGTCTGTTCGGTTCGGTGACTAATGCCGACATCGCTGCTGCCATCGTTGCTGCCGGTGTGGAGGCTGTAAAAGCCAATGTCCGTTTGCCCGAAGGCCCGTTCAAAGCCGTTGGCGAATATGAAGTGGAAGTGGCGCTGCACACCGACGCCATTGCCAAAATTACCGTTGCCGTCGTTGCTGCTGCCGAATAATTTTATCAGCTTGCAAATACGCATATTGGAAAACCGCACCCATTACAGGGGGCGGTTTTTGTTTTGTTCGGAATTTTAAAGAAAAGCAGTTTCGGAACCGACTGTCACATGAAAACCTGCCTTTATAGTGAGCCAAAATATAATGAAATAAAATAGAAAAGACGCAAGGTAGCAAGCCGCAGACAGTATGAATGGTATGAGGCAGGTTTTCTTGGCATTTTTCATGCCGTAGAAAAACGTCTTCTTTGAGCTAAACACGGCAAGGTTGTGGATTTTTGTGTTGTTTCATGATACCGAAAGCAGGGCTGCGAAATTCGACGGCTAATCTCCTAAGCCTGATTTGTCGTACATCCCGAGTCAAAAAGGCCGTCTGAAAACCTTGGAAACAGGTTTTCAGACGGCCTTCCGTTTACCGCGTCCGATTAAAACCGTGCCTGCAATCTCAGCCAAGCGGTACGGCCGGGTTCGTTGACGCGGGTGGTTTTAATGCCTGCGGCGGGGTCGACGTTGGAGCCGCTTTTGCTGACAAATTCGGCGTAGGTTTTGTTAAATACATTGTCCACGCCGCCTTGCAAAGTGGCGTATTTGTTGATTTTCCAGCCTGCGTTGAGCGAAAGGACGCCGAAGCCTGCGGCTGCGCCGAGGTCTTGGCCGACGATGTTACCCTGGCCTTGCGCATAACGGTTTTGCTTGGCGGCTACGCGCCAAAGTGCGCCTGCGCTGAATTTGCCGTTGTCCCAAGCAAGGCTGCTGTTCCATTCTAAGGGCGGGGTTTGCGCCAGCGGCAGGCCGTGGCTGCGGTTTTTGCCGCGCGTATAGGCCAAGCTGCTGCCGATTTCCCAGTCGGGGGCGAATTTCCATTTCACTTCGGCTTCGCCGCCGACGCGGGTGGTATCGATGTTGCAGGCGGTATATTGCGGGCAGTGGGTTTTGGCGCTTTCGACAATGATGAAGTCTTTGACTTTGCTGCCGAACACGGACAAGGAGCTGTGGACGTTGCCGTTGCTGTAGATCAGGCCGGCATCGATTTGGCGGTTGGTTTCTTTTTTCAGGTTCGGCGCCCTGTTGCGCTCCCAATAGTCGGGCGAGCGTTGGGCGACGCCCAAACCTGCGTAATATTTGATGTTGCCGACGGTTTCTTCCCAGCGGGCAAAACCCGAGGTCAGCGAATAGTTTTGGTGGCGTTGTGCGCCTGCGGCGAAGTTGTGGCTGCCCTCATAATCGGCTTTGACTTTGTCGTGGCGCAGGCCGACCACCCATTTGCGGCTGTCGCTATGCTGCCATGCGGCTTCGGCAAAAGCGCCCCACTGTTTGAAGCTTTGGTTGGGCATATAGGGTTTGTGGCTGTAGCCTTCTCCGCGCATTTCCATGCGGGAAGCGTGTTTGTCGCGCATATAGTCGACGCCGGTTTGCAGATTGAGATTGTCCCAGTCGAAAGTGGCGCGGAGGTTGCCCGTGTCCGTGTTGCGTTTGGGGTTCATCGCGCGTTTGGGCATGGTCATGCCGTTGGGCATTTTGCCGGGCGTGCGCAGGCTGTAGTTGTCCATCACATGGTCGATTTCGCTCTCGCCGTAGCGCAGTTCCAGTTCTGTAAACCAGGGGGTGAGGCGTTTTTGTGTGAAGCGCACGTTCCATGCGTCGCGGTCGAATTTGCTGCCGTCCATCATGCGGTCGGCGTAGGCGGCTTTGGCGCGGCTGCGTTCGTATGTGCCCGCGATGGTGGTGTTTTCAGACGGCGTTACGCCCAGCTGCACCATTTGGTTGTCGCGTTTGAACTCGGAATGCACGCGGTTGCCGTCGCCGTCTTTATAGTCGTCGGCCTCGTTGTGCGACACGTTAGCGCGCAGGTAGCCGTATTTGCCGCCCGCTTCGCCTTCAAACGAAGCGTCGCGGCGGCCGTGGCTGCCGACTGTGACGCCGCCGCTGACGGAATAGGGTTTTTCGTCAAATTTCGGATCGTGGCGGACAAAGCGCACCGAGCCCGTAATCAGTCCCATGCCCTGCGTAACCGTTTGCGGGCCTTTGGTGACGATCACTTCGTCGAAGGTGTTGGGGTGGATGTAGGCTGTGGGCGGATCCATGCGCATATTGCAGCCGCCGTAGATAAACTGGTCGTCGGCATTAATCGACAGGCGCGAGCCGCCCAAACCGCGAAACAGCGGGTCACCCGAGCTGCCGCCTTTGCGGATGATGCTCATATTGGGCACAGATTGCAGCAAATCCGCGCCGTCGCCCGCAGGCAGCGGCTGGATGGCGGCTTTGGGATTGAATTTCACCGTGTTGGCTTTTCTCTGCTGGGTGCCGGTGACGATCACGGGATCCAATGCGTTTTGTTCGACGGTTTCTTCCGCCGCCCAGACTTGGGATACGGCCAGCGCCAAAGGCAGCAGCAACCAGGTTTTTTGTTTCATTTCGATAATCTCCTGTATGGTTTGTTAAAATGATTAATAAAGTGTAATTACGCGTCAATTATAACCTGTTTTGTTATGCAGTAACGCATGGTAATTGTCGAATCAAGCATTGTTTGATTTGGCGCAAAGCATGTTTTGACAGGAATAATCGTCAGGCCGTCTGAACCATCCGGGCGGGCGGGGCGGGGCGCTTGTGCGGTATCGGGAAAACGGCGTGTTCCGCCGTATGAACATAAATAATTTAACCAAACAATCCGTGCGCCCCGGCGAGGCGTTCAGACGGCCGTCGGCACCGGCAAGCAAGGTTTTTATGATGTTCGAACCGCGCCGAACCGCTACAATGCCGCCTGTTTTTATCCGACACAGGAGCCGCAACATGAACCCGCTCACCATCGCCGTGCACGGCGCAGAACACAGCCCGCTCGACATCATCGCCAAAATGGCCAACCGCCACGGCCTGATTGCCGGGGCGACGGGCACCGGCAAAACCGTTACCCTGCGCAAAATGGCCGAAAGTTTCAGCAACCTCGGCGTCCCCGTTTTTCTTGCCGACGTAAAGGGCGACCTCTCCGGCATCGCCGCAGCGGGCGACGGCGCGGGCAAACCCGGCGAGCGCATGGAAGAGTTCGGCATCGACAAAAGCGGCTATCTCAAAGCCTTTCCCGTGCGCTTTTGGGACGTGTTCGGCGAAACCGGCATTCCCGTGCGTGTCACCGTATCGCAGATGGGGCCGATGCTACTTTCCCGCCTGATGAACCTCAACGACACACAGGAAGGCCTGCTCAACCTCGTTTTCAAAGCCGCCGACGACCAAGGCTGGCACCTGATCGACCTGAAAGACCTGCGCGGCATGCTGCAATACGTCGCCGAACACGCCAAGGAATACCGCACGCAATACGGCAACGTCTCCGCCGCCAGCGTCGGCGCCATCCAGCGCCAGCTGCTCACCCTCGAAAACGAAGGCGCGGAGCGCTTTTTCGGCGAACCAGCCCTCAACCTGCAAGACTGGCTGCAAAGCGAAGGAGGGCAGGGCGTGATCAACATCCTCAACGCCGAAAAACTGATGCGCTCGCCGCGCATGTATAGCGCCTTTTTGCTGTGGTTTCTCGCCGAACTCTTCCAAACCCTGCCCGAAACGGGCGACCCCGACAAACCCAAATTCGTCATGTTCTTCGATGAAGCCCACCTGATGTTCGACAACGCAGCCCCCGCGCTGCTCGAACAGGTCGAACAAGTCGTGCGCCTGATCCGCTCCAAAGGCGTCGGCGTCTATTTCGTCACGCAAAACCCGCTCGACATCCCCGACAGCGTGCTCGGCCAGCTCGGCAACCGCGTTCAACACGCCCTGCGCGCCTTCACCCCGCGCGATCAGAAAGCCGTCAAAGCCGCCGCCGACACCTTCCGCAGCAAACCCGGCGTCAAAGTGGCCGAAGCCATCACCGAACTGGGCGTCGGCGAAGCGCTCGTCTCCTTCCTCGACGAAAAAGGCATGCCCGAACCCGTGGAACGCGCCTTCGTCCTGCCGCCCCAATCGCAGCTTGCGCCCCTTTCCGAACAAGAGCGCGACCAACGCTTCCGTAACGACATCCTCTACCGCCACTACAAAGACGCGGTAGACAATTTCTCCGCCTACGAAGCCCTGCAACAGCTGGCCGCCCAAGCGCCGCAGACGCAGCCCGCCGCGCAGCAAGCCCCCGCGCAAAACGCCGCGCCACAGGAAAAATCCCAACCAGGCCTGCTCGAAGGCTTCCTCGGCGGCCTGTTCGGCAGCCGCAAAAAGGCCAATCAGGGATTGGGCTACGATCTGGCCGACAGCATCGGCAACCGCATCAACAAACAAGTCACCAACGCCATTTCCCGTAGCGTCATGGGCGTGATTAAAAACATGATGAAATAGCCTGCAAACGGATTGAGGCCGTCTGAAAACCAAGTTTCAGCGAAGTTGATAACCCGCTGTGGCTTTTCAGACGTCCTACAAGGCAGCCTGAAACCCCCAAACCCTTCCCGTGGAGAAAACCACCATATCCAAACGCTATTTCCTGTTTCCTTTATTTTTACTGGCCACCTCCGGCGCATGAGCCTGTTACGACCCCGCAGGTTCGGGACGGTGCGGCCCAAACGGTATTGGGCCGCGCAACACCGGCGGATACGGTTCAGGCAGCTACAACCAGCAAATCTATGTACCCCCGCAAATCTATGTATCTCCGCCGGCACCCCAGACCTACATGCCACCGCCGAACCGTGAAAGCCGTTACGGCGCGTTTGCCGTTTATGTCAATCCCAACGCCAAATGAAACAGCAGCAGAATGTTTGCCTCCGTCCACGGTATCAGCTCAAAGTAAAAAGCCAGACAAACGGCCTTACAAGCATGCAACCGCAAAAGCGGACACACCTGCCAAGTTTTTGACTACGCAGACCAATGCATCAGCGTAACGACGGGCATCGATTCCAAAGCCCAAAAACTATTCTCTGCACTTTCGGAACAACGGGGTAAAGCACCGCTGGACGCTATGCAGCAATGCATTACCCAAAGCGAAGACTGTAGGTTTGTCGTACAGGAAGAGTGTTCGCTGCCCAAATAAAAACCAAAAGCAAGCTGTAGGGTACGTGCCGCGGGCATGCACGCGGGTCAGGAAAATCGAAACGGCAGCATCAGCCGCACACCCTACCGGCAACAGTTTTTCAGACGGCCTACAAGGCAGCCTGAAACCCCCAAGCCGCTACGGCGCAGCGGCCGTTTATTTAACTAAGGGCTTATGGGATAGTCGCAAAATGTTTGCCTCCGTCTACGGTATTGGCTCAGGGTACAAAGCCAGCCAGATGGCCTTGCAGGCGTGCAAGCGCAAAAGCGGACGCAGCTGCACACTCCTTTTTGTCTATGCCAACCAATGCGCCAGCATAACAACAGGTCGGGTTGCCAAAAGCCTGAGATTGTTCTACGACTTTTCAACGCAGAGCGGCCAAGCAATGCTGAACGCCATGGAAAAATGCAACGCCGCCAATGGCAAAGACTGCGCTCTCGTTGTGGCGGAAGAATGCTCCCGCCCCATATATTGATGTCCGGCAAACCAACGCCGACTAATTTGAAAAATGTCGGATACGAATGCCCGACCGACTGAAAACCTGGTTAAAACACGCCCTAGGGGCTGTTGACATTCAATTTTTCACAGTATCATACAGATATGACCAGATATACCCTATCCGATGCCCAGTGGGCAGCCATCGAACCGCTTTGTC
>NZ_JBKGTW010000031.1:0-25638 GCF_046546535.1 Neisseria sp. WLZKY-1 | reverse complement strand
ACCCGGACAAAGCGGTTCGATGGCTGCCCACTGGGCATCGGATAGGGTATATCTGGTCATATCTGTATGATACTGTGAAAAATTGAATGTCAACAGCCCCTAGAGATAGAGAAACAATCTTTAATAAAGCGAACATTATTTGCTATCCGCATGCCGTGATGACACTCCAAATGCCGCTTTAATCCGGCAAATGCGCCATCAAGCAGATTGGTGGTGTTTGGGATGCTCAAATCGGGATGTTCCTCAAACACAAACAGGTTGCCGATGTTCCGTTTCAGGCTGAAATAGGCGCTGCGTAGTCTGGGATGGGTGTAGTGGGATTTGCCCGTTTCGGGATTCTTCGTGCGTTCGTTGAAGAAGTCTTTGTGCCGTTCGAACCATGCTTTCAGGCTGCTTTCAAAGTCGGCTCTGCGGCTGTTTTTTAGCGTCAGTGACAAGTGCCACAGCTCTTTGCCCGCAGCCGTTTGCGGGTTGCGCGTCAGGTAGCGGCCGACGGTTTTGACTTGGTGAAAATGGCATAGTTGCACGGGAATATCGGGGAATAACTGCGGCAGACCTTTACGGCCGTCGCAAACGATGCTTTAGTATTTCAATGCCTTTGGCTTTCAGACTGCCGATGGCTTCGGCGTAAAGGGCGTTGTTTTCGTTTTTGACTTCGGTAACCGAAAGCGCTTTGCCGCTGATGCTGTCGAACAAAACCATGACGCCGAAACGGCACCCGAAGTAAGTGGTGTCCATCACGATGTTGGCACATTGGGGCGCGGCAAACTGTGCCTTGGGAGCTGCCTTTTTGAGATGGCGAAAAATGGTTTTGCTGCTGCAATGATGAGCAGCTGCCAGCTACGCTGCGGTTTATTTGCTTGCGGTGTAAGCGTGCCAGAGTTGTTGCGGATTGATGTTTTTGCCACCACTGAAACGTTTGCCGCAGCTGTGGCATTTGTAACGTTGTTTGCCGTTTTGTCTGCCGTTTTTTTTGACCTGTTTTGAGCCGCAGAAAAAGCATTTTTTGTGTTCAAAGGTTTTGACCCCGCTTAAAGCCTTGCAGCATAAGGCTTGCAGCGATTTTTAGCACCTTTTTTGTCCTATATGAGACCTTTGCAAAATCCCCCCAAAATCCCCTAAATTCCCACCAAGACATTTAGGGGATTTTCCATGTTCCAGCAAACCGCACAAGCCATGATTGCCAAACACATCAACCGCTTCCCACTATTGAAGTTGGATCAAGTGATTGATTGGCAGCCGATCGAACAGTACCTGAATCATCAAAGAACCCGTTACCTTAGAGACCACCGCGGCCGTCCCGCCTATCCACTGCTATCCATGTTCAAAGCCGTCCTGCTCGAACAATGGCACAGCCTCTCCGATCCCGAACTCGAACACAGCCTCATCACCCGCATCGATTTCAACCTGTTTTGCCGTTTTGACGAACTGAGCATCCCCGATTACAGCACCTTATGCCGCTACCGCAACCGGCTGGCGCAAGACGACACTCTGTCCGAATTGCTAAAACTGATTAACCGCCAACTGACCGAAAAAGGCCTAAAAGTAGAGAAAGCATCCGCCGCCGTCATTGACGCCACCATTATTCAAACCGCCGGCAGCAAACAGCGTCAGGCCATAGAAGTCGATGACGAAGGACAAGTCAGCGGTCAAACCACACCGAGCAAAGATAAAGATGCCCGTTGGACAAAGAAAAACGGCCTCTACAAACTCGGTTACAAACAACATACCCGCACCGATGAGGAAGGCTATATCGGGAAACTGCACATCACCCCCGCCAATACCCATGAGTGCAACCATCTGTCCCCTTTGTTGGAAGGCCTAACCGAAGGTACGACCGTCTATGCCGATAAAGGCTACGACAGTGCGGAAAACCGGCAACATCTGAAAGAACATCGGCTACAGGACGGCATTATGCGCAAAGCCCACCGCAACCGTCCGCTGACGGAAGCGCAAACCAAACGTAACCGATATTTGTCGAAAACCCGTTATGTGGTCGAACAGAGCTTCGGGACGCTGCACCGTAAATTCCGCTACGCCCGGGCAGCCTATTTTGGGCTGATTAAAGTGAGTGCGCAAAGCCATCTGAAGGCGATGTGTTTAAACCTGTTGAAAGCCGCCAACAGGCTAAGTGTGTCTGTTGCCGCCTAAAAGGCGGCCCGGATGCCTGATTATGGGGCGTCCGGGGAGGATTAAGGGGGTATTTGGGTAAAATCAGGAGTGATTGGGGGCGAAAACAGCCGAAAACCTGCGTTTGGGTTCCGGCTGTCGAAGGAAGGGCTTTATGCCGATTTGAGACAGCCGCCCGCAGCAAAGGCCGTCTGAAAGCCCGAAACGGGGTTTTCAGACGGCCTTTTGTGTACCCTCTCAAAAGTTACTGCACGGGCGGCTTATGGGCGCTTTTGTAAGGGATGAGGCTGCTGCGCGAGAGCAGGAGCAGGCAGCCGAGGAGGATCATACCGAAGGCGACGAGGGGGGAGGTGTCGATTGAGTATTCGCTGCCCAAATAGAGCGCAGCGCCGCAGTACATCAGTAGGGGGCCGGCAACGACGGACTGTTTGTTGATGCCGTCGGCCAGCAGCACGAGGAGGCCGAAGGCGGCCAGGCCGATGGCGATCAGGGTGGAGGTGGCGGGCAGAATGTCGGTGGTTTTGAGAAACCACATTGCGCCGATGCTAATCAGCAACAGCGGGAAGAAGAGAGAGGATTGACGCATGGTGCGGTCCTTGTGCGTGTGGCGGGAGGCGGTCTGAACATCCGATGACAGTAGTGCGGATGCGGGAAGGTTTCAAGCGCATTGAAGCTGTTTTCGGAAACGTCATTCCCGCGCAAGCGGGAACGGACTCGGAGTTTATTGCGACAGGGTGGCTTTGACGGCTTTGTTCACTTCGCCCATATCGGCTTTGCCTGCGAGCTTGGCTTTGAGTACGCCCATCACTTTGCCCATGTCGGCGGGCGAGGATGCGCCGGTTTCGGCAACGGCGGCAGCTACTTCGGCGGCTATTGCTTCGGCGGAAAGCATTTCGGGCAGGTAGCGGTTCAGTACGGCGATTTCGGCATTTTCTTTGTCGGCCAGATCCTGCCGTCCGGCTTCGGCGTAGATTTTCGCGCTGTCTTTGCGCTGTTTGATCATTTTGCCGAGGATGGCGGTGATACGCGCGTCGTCGGCTTCGGCGCGTTCGTCTACTTCAAACTGTTTGACGGCGGCGTTGATGAGGCGGATGGTGCCGAGCGCGGTTTGGTCTTTGGCACGCATGGCGGTTTTCATGTCTTCGTTGATTTGCTGTTTCAGGGACATTTCGGGTTTCCTTGTCTCGTTGGGGAGGGCGCATTATAGAAAAACACCGCGCCAAACGAAAGGCGCGGTGTCGGAACGGTAAAGCCGTCGGAATCAGTACATTTTCGGCGGCAGCTGCTGGCTGCGCAGGCGTTTTTGCAGGCGTTTGGCAGCGGCGGCTTTTTTGCGTTTGCGTTCGGTAGTCGGTTTTTCGTAGGCTTCACGGGCGCGCAGTTCGGTCAAGAGACCGGTTTTTTCGATGGCGCGTTTGAAACGGCGCATGGCAACTTCGAAGGGTTCGTTTTCTTTAACTTTGATTGTAGGCATTTTGTTTCCTTTAAATTCTGTGAGGCCGTCTGAAAAGGGCGACGGCGGGTCAAATGGGGTTCGGTAACGCTTTCTGCGGCGGGGCAGGGCGGGTTACGCGCCGTGAGGGACACATCACCTCCTAACAAAGCCGCGCCTTGTGCGCGGCGGCGGGATTCGGTTTGGCCGGGCAGTGCCGACGAAAGCGACGGATTATCCGTGTTTTGCCGCAGTCGGTCAATGTTTTGCTGCGGAAAAAAGGGTTTGAGGCCGTCTGAAAAAACAAAACAGGCCGTCTGAAAGACGGAACGGGGCTTTCAGACGGCCTTTTGCCTGGTTGTTTACTGCAAAACGGTGACTTTGCGGATCACGACGGGTTTGTCGGGGACGTTTTGGTGGAAGCCGTGGTCGCCGGTTTTCACTTTGCCGATGGCACGCACAACGTCCATGCCCGAGGTGACTTTGCCGAACACGGCATAGCCGTAGCCTTCGGGTGTGGTGTTTTTGTGGTCGAGGTTGGGGTTGTCGGCGAGGTTGATGAAAAACTGGCTGGTGGCCGAATGCGGGTTGCCGGTGCGCGCCATGGCGATGGTGCCGGCGGTGTTTTTCAGGCCGTTGGCCGCTTCGTTGGGCACGGCTTTTTCGGTGGCTTTCTGCGCCATGTCGGCGGTGAAGCCGCCGCCCTGGATCATGAAGCCGTCGATAACGCGGTGGAAGACGGTGTTGTCGTAGAAGCCGCTGTGGGCGTAGCGCACGAAGTTGGCGACGGTTTTCGGCGCGCGTTTTTCGTCGAGCGAGAGTTTGATTTTGCCGTGGCTGGTGTCGATTTCGACGGGGGTGTCGGCCTGCGCGGCGGGGGCGGCGCAGAGCAGGGCGGCGAGGAGGAGTTTGGCTGCTTGGTTCACGGATGTTCCTTTCGGTGTCGGATGGTTTGAAAAACAGGTGGCGGAGGCCGTTGCGGCCTGTGCGGGAATGATGTTTCTGAAAACGGCAGCGGTTTTTCAGACGGCCTTTAATCAATCTTCATGCCAAACCCACCAGACCTTGCCGTCCTGCCGTGCGGGTGGGGTATAGTCTTGCCGGCAGAGTTCGGAGAATGCGCGACCTGCGGCGGCGGATGCCCAGTTTTGCAGGGCAGTTTCCAGTTCGGCAGATTGGGCGGCGGGGGCGGTGATGCCGATGCTGCGCTCGGTCTGCCAAGTGTCGGCCTGCTCTACGCTCGGGGCGGCGTCCGTGTGTTCGTGCGGGATGCCGTAGCTGCAACGCAGGCAGAGATAGCGCAGGCTGTGCGTCCAGTCTTCGGCCGTCCAGCCGTGCTGTTCCAGCAGTTCGGTGAGCGCGTGTGCGTCTGCGGCGGCGGGGCAGCGGACGAAGGCGGTGTGGGTCGGGGTTTCAGACGGCCTCCAGCATTCAAAGGCGTTGAATACGTGGACTTCGCCGCCTTGTCCGTCGTCTCGGGTGCCGGTGGGTGCGCCGTCGTGCAGGGCGATGTCGCCGAAACGCCAGCCGCTTTCGGGCAGCGGCACGTTGATGATTCGGGCGCGGACGGGGTCGATGCGGCAGGCGTACACGGTTTCGCCGTCTGCCCACGGGTTGAGGCGGATAACAGCGATGCCGAAGTCGGCGCGGATTTCGCCGCTGCCTTCGGGGATGGCGATGCCGCAGGCTGCCCACATTCGGCGGACGGTGTGCCAGTCGTGCAGGGCGGTGGCGGCGATGGCGGCGTTCCAGTGGGCGGCTTCGTTGAATGCTTCGGCGCATTCGATGGCGCGCAGGTTGGCGGCGAGGGCGGTGTGCCAGTCGAGGCGGTTTTTGGCGGTTAAGCCCTGCATGTAGTGGTAGCCGCTGTCGTCGGGGAAGCGTTTGACCAGCTTGGCGAAGTATCCGGCGGCCTGCGCCAGTTCGCCGCTGTCGAAGGCGGCGTAGGCTTGTTTGTGCAGTTTTTTGTGGCGGCGGAAGGTGGGGGACATGGGCGGGGCTTTCGGTTGGGTTGTTGAGGCCGTCTGAAAAGCTATTTTTGCAGTTCGGCAAACGGCAGGCCGGTTCGTTCGGCAAGGCTGCGGGCAAATTTTTCGGCGCGGCGCGGATCCATGCTTTCTTCAAACAGGATGTCTTCCCCTTCCTGCGGCCGCGGCCAAATCTGCGCCATGTTGCCGTACAGCACGCCGTAAACGATGGCGCGGATTTCGCCTTGTGCAAAACGGCGTTCGGGCTGCCACGATAATTTTTCCAAACAAATTGCTCAATCAACAGGGTTTGGCCGCGCTGGTCGCAGCGGATGCGGCGCATGGTGCGGAACCGGCCTCCGAGTGTATTCCAGCTGAGGATCAGGCAGGTGCTCAATACAAGAAACTGCCGCGACACATTGCCGTGAAACAACTCCGACAGGCAGGCGAGCTACCACAGCACCAATCCGCCCAGCAGCAGGATGTAAACGGGATATTTTCGGGAGCGGACGGAACCGAGATTGATGAAATCGGCAGATTCGGATAGACGCATAGCTTAAGCCTTCTGAAATATCGGTTTATCTCGCGATCAAAGCAGCCTGAAACATTACGCGGCGGCGGATGGGGTTTGGCGCCGCACAGTCCGCACCAGCAACACAACTGAAAATGCCAATAACACGGCACAGATTCCGGCGCAGGCCATCGTGGCGGCATAGCTTTCCTGTATGTATGCGGCATACATGGCGCCAGCCTGCGCGGCCAGCAGCACAATCCCCCAGCGGAAAAGTTTTTCCTGCTTGAAACGCAGCGCCAGCAGAGGCTGCCACATACAGACAAAGGCAATGCAGCTCCAAGCACACATCATCAGCTCTTCCGATACCCGCCAGTCGTCCGCTATATAGATCAACAGAAAATTCATCAGAATTTCCAGCAGCAAGCCCAAAGAAACCATGCCCCAGCAAAACAGCCAGCCGGCTTTTTTATAGTCAGTCATGTTTGTCTCCTGATTTTTCACCATCATTCAAATCTGTTTTCAGACGGCCTTTGCGTTTAATCCCCCATCGCCGCCAACAATTCCGCCTGATGCTCGGCAATCAGCGCGGACGTAATCTCTTCCATATCGCCGTCCATCACAAAATCGAGTTTGTGCAGCGTGAGGTTGATGCGGTGGTCGGTAACGCGGCCTTGCGGGTAGTTGTAGGTGCGGATGCGCTCGCTTCTGTCGCCGCTGCCGATGAGCGATTTGCGTTCGGCGGCTTCTTTGGCTTGGGCTTCGCGTTTTTGCGCGTCGTTCAGGCGGGCGGCCAGCACTCTCATGGCCTGGGCTTTGTTGGCGTGCTGGCTGCGGCCGTCCTGGCATTCGACTACCATGCCGCTGGGCAGGTGGGTGATGCGCACGGCGGAGTCGGTTTTGTTGATGTGCTGGCCGCCCGCGCCCGATGCGCGGAAGGTGTCAATGCGCAAATCGGCGGGGTTGAGTTGAATTTCTTCCAACTCGTCCGCTTCGGGCATCACGGCGACGGTGCAGGCGGATGTGTGGATGCGCCCTTGGCTTTCGGTCGCGGGCACGCGCTGCACGCGGTGGCCGCCGCTTTCAAATTTGAGTTTGCTGTATGCGCCCAGCCCGATCAGCCGCACGATCACTTCTTTGTATCCGCCCAAATCGCTTTCGTTGGCGGAGACGATTTCCACCTGCCAGCGGTTGCGCTCGGCGTAGCGACTGTACATGCGCAGCAAATCGCCGGCAAACAGCGCGGCTTCGTCGCCGCCTGTTCCTGCGCGGATTTCTATGAAGATGTTTTTGTCGTCGTCGGCGTCTTTGGGCAGCAAGAGTTTTTGCAACTCGGTGTCCAAGGTTTCCATGCGCGCTTTGGCCGCTTCGATTTCCTCAAAGGCAAAGTCTTTCATTTCGGGGTCGGATAGCATTTCTTGCGCGTCGGCGATGTCGTTTTGCGCTTGGGTGTAGCGTTGGAAGGTTTCGACTACGGGGGTCAGCTCGGCGTGTTCGCACGTGAGCCTGCGGTAGTTGTCCATATCGGCGGTGGCTTCGGGCGAACCGAGCAGCGCGGTAACTTCTTCGAGGCGGTCGGCGAGGGTTTGCAGTTTGTCTAAAATCGAGGATTTCATGGGGTGTCCGGTTTTGAATAGTGAGGCCGTCTGAAAACGCTTTTTCAGACGGCCTGAAACGGCGCGGATTATAGCAGCTTTGCGGCGGGCGGTTTTCAGACGGCCTATAAGCCGTACAGGGGAATGTCCAGCTCGAAGGGCGACAGCAGCAGCGACGAGCCGCCGGTGTATTCGCTGTCTTTAAGGTGGAACAGCACGCAGCCCAGCGTCCAGCGTTTGTCGAGTGGCGCGTCGGGTTCGTAATCAAAGCTGATGCCCTGCCGCCGTTCGTATTGGGCGATGCCGTCTTTTAAGACGGCGGTGAGGACGAAAGGCGGCAGCCACAGGGCGTTTATCGGGATGCTTGGCATTTTGTCGACGGGGACGCGGGCGGAAAACCGTATGCGTACCGCCGCTTCGTAGGCGGCGTAGTTTTCCAGGCATTCGCGCGGGTCGCGCATAAAGCCGTAGCAGTCGATAAATTCGTAGTCATAAAGGAAAAACGAGGCGACGGCTTCGGGCGGATAGGGCAGTTTCAGTTTCACGGCGACTGCTCCGTTTTTTGTTTTCAGACGGCCTTATTCCGCTTTCAAACCGAAATGCAGGCGGCAGATTTCGGTGGCGACGCGGCCGCGCGGGGTGCGTTGCAGAAAGCCCTGCTGGATAAGGTAGGGTTCGATCACGTCTTCGATGGTGTCGGACGATTCGCCGATGGCGGCGGCGATGTTGTCGAGGCCGACGGGGCCGCCGCCGAATTTGTGCAGCACGGCTTCGAGGAATTTCCTGTCCATCACGTCCAGCCCGACGGCGTCCACGTCGAGCAGCGAGAGGGCGGCGTCGGCAGTGTCGGCGGCGATGCGGCCGCTGCCTTTCACTTCGGCGTAGTCGCGCACGCGGCGCAACAGGCGGTTGGCGATGCGCGGCGTGCCGCGGCTGCGGCGGGCGATTTCCAGCGCGCCGCCTTCGTCCATGTCGAGCTGCAAAAGCTGGGCGGAGCGGGAAACGATGGTGGAGAGGTCGGCATGGTTGTAGAACTCGAGGCGGGCGACGATGCCGAAGCGGTCGCGCAGCGGATTGGTGAGCATACCGGCGCGGGTGGTGGCGCCGACGAGGGTGAAGGGCGGCAGGTCGATTTTCACCGAACGCGCGGCCGGCCCTTCGCCGATCATGATGTCGAGTTGGTAGTCTTCGAGGGCGGGATAGAGGATTTCTTCGACGACGGGGCTGAGGCGGTGGATTTCGTCGATAAACAGCACATCGTGCGGGTCGAGGTTGGTCAAGAGCGCGGCCAAGTCGCCTGCGCGTTCGAGCACGGGGCCGCTGGTCTGGCGCAGGTTGACGCCCAGTTCTTTGGCGATGATGTGGGCGAGGGTGGTTTTGCCCAGCCCGGGCGGGCCGAACAACAGGGTGTGGTCGAGCGCCTCGCCGCGTTTTTTCGCCGCCTGGATGAAGATTTCGAGCTGTTCTTTGGCCTTGTGCTGGCCGATGTAGTCGGCAAGGAATTTGGGGCGCAGGGCGCGTTCGATTTGTTCTTCCTGCGAAGAGAGCGTTTGCGCGGTAATGATGCGTTCGGGCGCGGCGGCGGTGAGATTGTCGGTGTGCAGCATGGCGGTCGGGCGAAAAAAGCAAAGCGCGTATGATAGCGGAAGGCGGCTGAGGCCGTCTGAAAAAATCGCCCTGCCGCCGACACGCGGCGCAGCCGTGCTGCTATCATCCGCGTTTTTTCAGAAACGCCGCCGTAAGGAACCCCTGATATGGACGCACAACAACACACCCTTCCCGCAGGCTATGCCGCCTTTGCCGAAGCATTCAAATACGGAGGCCGTCTGAAAGCCGGTTGCGACGCCTTCGGCAAACCCTTGGAAAGCGAAATCGGCAGCATCCTGACACCGGAAGAAACCGCCGCCGAAGGCGCGCGCGAGCTGTCATTTTTTCTCGACAGCTTCGATGAAGAAGACATGAGTGCCGCAGAAAAAGAAGGCCGTCTGAAAACCCTGGTTTGTTTCGCCGCCGACGGCGCGGGCAACCCGTTTTTCATGGATTTCTCCCGTTCGCCAAGCCGCCCGTCCGTGTTTTATTGGGACGACGCGAAACTGGTTCTGCGTACCCTGTCCGACAATATCGAAGACTTTTTCGCCTTGTTCGAGCCCGAAGACTGAAAAGTTTTTCAGACGGCCTCAAACAAACACAGGCCGTTCCCGCCCGTGCGGGAATGACGTTTCCGAAATCAAAGCAAACACTTAAACACCAAAAGAAAAACACCATGGCACACAAAATCCACCGACACGAAAAAATCGTCCGCCTCGTGCGCGAACACGGCTTTATGCCGATAGAAGGACTGGCGCGCGAATTGGACGTTACACCGCAAACCGTGCGCCGCGACATCGGCGAACTCTGCCAAAGCGGCCTCCTGCGCCGCTACCACGGCGGCGCGACGCTGGGCGAGGCGGCGGAAAACGACACCTATCTTTTGCAGAAAAACCGCCGCCAAAACGAAAAAGCCCATATCGCCGACCTAATTGCCGAACGCATCCCCGACGGCGCCAGCCTGTTTATGAGCATAGGCGCCACCATCGAAGCCGTGGCCGCCGCCCTGATCAAAAGCCGCAGCAGCCTGCGCATCATCACCAACAACATCCACGTCGCCGCCCTCGTTTCCGGCCGCAGCGACTACACCGTTATCATCACCTCCGGCGTCGTGCGCCCCGTCGACGGCGGCGTCACCGGCGTGGCAACAGTGGATTTCATCAACCAGTTCAAGGCCGACTACGCCGTGCTCGGCGCGGCGGCAATGGAAAGCGACGGCTCGCTGCTCGATTTCGACTACAAAGAAGTGAGCGTGATGCAGGCGATGATGGCCAATGCCCGCACGCGCTATCTGGCCGTCGACCGCAGCCACTCCGGCCGCACCGCCCTCGTGCGCATGGCCTCGGTCACCGAGTTCGACGGCGTCTTTACCGACGAAGCCCCTGCCGCCCCGGTGGCCAAACAGCTCGAAGAAGCAGGCATTCCCTGCCATGTGGCCGAGAAATAGCCGCGCTTTTGCATAACAGAGGCCGTCTGAAAGCCCGATTGCGCGGGTTTCAGACGGCCTTTGTCCGTCAGGCAGATGCAGCCGCAACAAGAGGCCGTCTGAAACGTTCAGACGGCCTCCTGCTTTATCGGGTTTAGCGGTTTTCGTATTCGGTGGATGGGTCGCCGTAATACAGCACGCCGAGTTTGATGGGGATGCGGCCTTGCGATTTGCGGTGGGCGTTGGAATCGCGCAGGGAGTAGGCGCAGCCGCAGTATTCCTGTTGGTAGAAATGTTCGCGTTTGCTGATTTCTATCATGCGCGCGCTGCCGCCGCCTTTGCGCCAGTTGAAATCCCAATAGACCAAATCGTCATAGGGCGCGGCGGCGCGGTGGCCGCAGTCGTTGATTTGCGCCATGTTTTTCCAACGCGAGATGCCCAGCGAGCTGGTGAACACGGGGAAGCCGTGTTCGTGGGCGTATTGGGCGGCTTTTTCAAAGCGCATGTCGAAACACATGGTGCAGCGGATGCCGCGTTCGGGCTCGAACTCCATGCCTTTGGCTTTGGCAAACCATTCTTTGCGGTCGTTTTCGTAGTCGTCGTCTTTGTCGATAAAGGGGATGCCGAATTTTTCGGCAAAGCGCAGATTTTCTTCTTTGCGCAGCATGTATTCTTTGAGCGGGTGGATGTTGGGGTTGTAGAAGTAAATGGTGTAGTCGATGCCGCTGGCGAGCATGGCTTCCATCACTTCGCCGGAACAGGGGGCGCAGCAGGAATGGAGCAGGACTTTTTTATGGCCGCCGGGGGGGACGAGGACGGGGCGGTCGATTGGGGTGACTTCGGGGGTTTGCGTTGTGTTCATGGCGTTTTGATTTTGTGGTTTTCGGAAGGGTTTCAGACGGCCTTTGGCCGTCTGAAAGGGTTTATGTGCTGTGTTTTTGCCGCTTGCGCCAATGCCGCCAGCCGTAGTGGATGTAACCGGAGAGGCTGTAGCCGAGGGCGAGGAGGAAGAGGGCGAGGGCGGGTTTGAGGGTCATGGCCAAGAGGGCGAGCATGACGAGGATGAGCACGAAAAACGGCACTTTGCGGCGCACGTTGATTTCTTTGAAGCTCCAAAAGGGGATTTGTACGACCATGGAGAGGCCGGCAAAGAGGGTGATGAAGAGCGCCCACCATTTGACGCCGGGGAAGTTTTCGACGCTGTGGTTTACCCAGATCAGGCCAACGATAAGGGCGGCGGCGGTGGGGCTGGGCACGCCGATAAACCAGCGTTTGTCGGCTTTGCCGCTGCCGATAAGGGTGTTGAAGAGGGCGAGGCGCAGGGCGGCACAGGCGCAGTAGACGAAGGCGGCGGTGTAGCCGAAGCGGCCGAACTGCCAAAGCTGCCATTTGTAAGCGATGAGGGCGGGGGCGACGCCGAAGCTGACCATGTCGGCGAGGCTGTCGAGCTGTTCGCCGAAGGCGCTCTGGCTGTTGGTCCAGCGGGCGACGCGGCCGTCCATGCCGTCGAGCATCATGGAGATGAAAACGGCGATGGCGGCGTTTTCAAACAGGCCGTGCATGGCTTGGGTGATGGCAAAGAAGGCGGAGAAGAGGGCGGCGATGGTGAATGAGTTGGGCAGGACGTAGATGCCGTTTTCGCGGATGCGGTGGCGGATGGCGGTGCGGTTGTCCGGCTGCGGGGCGTTTGCCATGGGGATACCGTGCGGTTGGTTGGGAAAACGGGCGCGATTATAACCGATTTGCCCGAGGGCGTCCGAACGGCAAAAGGCCGTCTGAAAGGTTTTCAGACGGCCTCACAGGATGCGCTGCGGCGGCTTTATTCTGCGGCGGCTTCCTGTACTGCTTCTGCGGCCGGGGTTTGGGCGGCCGGTTCTGCGGCGGCCTGCGCTTCGCGTTCGGCCTGGCGCTGCGCCTGTTTTTCAAGCGCTTCTTTCACCATCGGGTTTTGCGCGGCAACGGTCTGTTCTTCGGCGCTCACTTCGCCTTTGGCGCGGTTGTTCAAGTCGAAGCGTTTGCCGCCGCGCGCCAGCGATTTGAGGTAGCGCGGGCGGCGGCAGTGGTTGGCCAGCGCGCGCATGATGAGGGCGGGGTCGTATTGCGGCATGGCGGCGACGAGGTCTTGGTCTATGCCCAGTGCGAGGGGTTTGAAGTGTTTGAAGACTGCGTATTTGCCGTAGATGTGGCCGGCGATCATGTCGGTCTGTTTCTTTTTGCTCATGGTCTGCACGGCGGAACGGAGTGCCGCGCCCAAAGCGGTTTCGTGTGTCATGTTTTTGTATTCCTAAAATAAGCGGCAGATCGAAAAACGGGCGGCATTGTAGCCCAAAGGTGTGTTTTGGTTAAGCGCTTTTGCAACAAGGCCGTCTGAACGGTTTGGCGCGGGCGGCCGGATTTTTTCAGACGGCCTCTGTGTCCGAATGCGGCCGCTCTGCGGCGTTGGCGAGCATTTCGGCGGCGTGACTGAGGGTGGTGGCGGTGATGGTTTCGCCGCCGAGCATGCGGGCGATTTCGCCGGTGCGTCCTGCTTCGTCGAGTACGCGGATGCTGCTGACGGTTTGTTCACTGTCGCTGTTTTTGCTGACCTGCCAGTGGTGTTCGCCGCAGGCGGCCACCTGCGGCAGGTGGGTGACGGCCAGCACTTGGTGCGCGGTGCCGAGGCGGCGCAGGGCGCGGCCGACGGTTTCGGCAACGCCGCCGCCGATGCCGGTGTCCACTTCGTCGAAAATCAGGGTGGGGATACGGGTGTGGCGGCCTGCGGCCACTTGCAGCGACAGGCTGATGCGGGCGAGTTCGCCGCCCGATGCCACTTTGTTCAGCGGCCGCAGCGGACTGCCTTTGTTGGCGGATACTTGGTATTGGATGTGTTCGAGGCCGTGGGCGGTGGGGGAGGCAGGCACGAGTTCAATGGCAAACTGCGCGCCCTTCATTGCCAGATGCTGCATATTTTCGGTGACTTCTTCGGCCAGGCGCAGGGCGGCGGCGCGGCGTTCGGCAGACAGGCGCTCGGCCACTTCGGCATATTCGCGGTCGCGCTCGCGGGCGGCGGCTTCGAGGGCTTGGGTGTCGGCGGCAGCTTCGAGGCGTTGTAGGGCGGCTTCGGTTTCTTCGAGCTTGGCGGGCAGCTCCTGCGGCTCGATGCGGTATTTGCGCGCCATGGACATGAGTTCGCCCATGCGCTCTTCCTGCGCAGCCAGTTCGGCGGGGTCGAGTTCGGTGCGCGAGGCGACACCGCGCACGGCGGCGGCGGCTTCGCCCAGTTCGGCTTCGACGCTGGCGAGCAGTTCGAGGGCTTCGGCAAAGCGCGGTTCGATGCCGCTGAGGCTTTCGAGGTTTTTCTGACAACGGTAGACGTAGTATTGCAGGCCGCGTTCGCCGTCGATGATGTCTTCCACTTCGCGCGCCGTCTGCACTAGCTCGGCGGCGTGGGCGAGGCTGTCGTGGCTTTGGCTGAGGCTTTCCCATTCGCCGGGGGCGGGGGCGACGCGGGAGAGTTCGCCGTGCTGCCATTCGAGGCGTTCGCGTTCGATTTGCAGCTGCTCGCGCTGTTCTTCGGCGGCTTTGAGTGCGGCAAGCGCCGACTGGCGGGCGCGGTAGGCGGCGGCGACTTCCTGCGCCAGCGGCAGGCAGCCGGCGAAGGCGTCGAGCAGTTCGCGCTGGGCGGCTTCGCGGTTGAGCGACTGGTGGGCGTTTTGGCCGTGGATGTCGATCAGGCGGCTGCCGATGCTTTTGAGCTGGGCGAGGGTGGCGGCCTGGCCGTTGAGGTAGCTGCGGCTTTTGCCTTTGGCGTCGATGATGCGGCGCACGGACAATTCGTCGGCATCGTCGGCCAAAAAGCCCTGTTCGCGCAATTCGTTTTGCAGCTCGGGCATTGCGGAGAGGTCGAACAGGGCTGAGAGGCGGGCTTCTTTCGCGCCGCCGCGCACTTGGGCGTAGTCGGCCTTGTCGCCCAGCAGCAGGCCGACGGCGTCGAGAGTGATGGATTTGCCCGCGCCGGTTTCGCCGGTGAGCACGGTGAAGCCGGGTTGGAATTGGAGGTCGAGACTGTCGACGATAACGAAGTCGTTGAGGGAGAGCGCCAGCAGCATGGGTGTCCTTTTCGGGAGGCCGTCTGAAAGGCGGCGATTATATAGCGGAACGGATTGGGATGTCTGCGCGGCGCTGTGTCTGCGGCTTGGCCGCGCGGCAGGCCGCTTCCGCCGTAAGCCTTCGGGGCGGGGCATAAACGCAGGAATGTCGTTTTTGAAACCTGAGGCCGTCTGAAAACCGATGTCCGTAAGCGGAAACTGTTTTTCAGACGGCCTTTCGGCTTTCAGACGGCCTCTGCCGTTGCGGCCGTCCGAACGGCGCTTTGTCCGCCGCTACCGCCGCCGTTTGCCGCGTCGGGGGTGGTTTGGGTTTGGCCGTTAAGGGCGGGGTAGGCGGGTTCGAGGAGGTCGGCGGTGGCGGCGAGCTGCTGCCAGAGGATGCTGCTTTGTTCGCCGCCGTCCTGCGGGCGCAGGTCTTTGATGGCGGCGCGGATGTCGGCGAGGCGTTGGCGGAAGGCGTCTTCGGGTAGTTCGGGCATGTCTTCCATCAGGGTGCAGACTTGGGCGGCGGCGGGAAAGTAGCGTTGCAGGAAGGGTTGGTGTTCAGGGTCGCGGCGCAGGGTGTCGCGGTAGGCGCCCAAGGCGGAGATGTAGCCGATGAGGGAGTAGTTGATTTTGAGCAGGCGGAAGCCGTCTTGCAGGCGGCTGCCGTATTTTTCCGGCTCGCCCGACATGTCGGACAGGGTGCTGGAGAGGGCGGCGGCGCATTCGTGGCTGCGGCGGCGGGCGGCACGGTAGTCTACGTCTTCGCCGCCGCCGTGTTCGAGGCGTTGGAGTACGCCGCGCAGGTAGGCGGCGTCGGCGGCAACGGCGGCGGCGCCGGTTTTACCCAGTTGCAGGTAGTGCCAGTCGGGCCAGAGGTAGGAGACGGCCGCCCAGGCGAGCAGGCAGCCGATAACGGTGTCGGCCATGCGCATGGGCAGGGCTTGGGTGATGTCGTAGCCGGCGATGGAGAAGCTGATGAGCGCCTGGATGGTGATAAAGAAGGTGGAGTAGCTGTATTTGTTGACGCGGAAGAGGAAGAAGAGGGTGACGCCTGCGGTCATGACCATCAGTTTGGCTTCGAGCGACTGGGTGAAGTAGGGCAGGAGGGAGCCGACGAGCACGCCGCCGAGTGTGCCGGTGATGCGTTGTTTCAGACGGCTTTGGGTGGCGGAGTGGTTGGGCTGGCAGACGAAAACGGCGGTGAGCAGTATCCAGTAGCCGAAGTTGAGGTCGAGCACTTCGACGATGAGGCCGCACACGACGACTATCAGCGCCATGCGTACGGCGTGGCGGAAGGTGGCGGAGCGGGTGTTGAGCTGGGAGAGGATGCTTTTGGCGGCGTCTTTGAGTTTGGCCGAGTCGTGGTGGGCGATGCGCAGGTCGCCGGCGGCGGCTTCGGGTAGACCGCTGTCGAGGTTGGCAAGCTGGTAGTTGATGTTTTGCAGGTTGTCGGCCAAACGTTGCAGCAGGGGCATTTCGGGTGCGGCGGGGTGTTCGGCGGCGTAGTGGGCGGCGGACTGTTTGAGCCCTTTGCCGGCGCGGGCGAGGCGGGGGTCAGGGGTGTAGGTGCGGCCTTCGCGCAGGCTGTCGGCGATGTCGCGGCAGGCTTGGCCTTGCAGTTCCATCAGGCGCAGGAAGCGGAAAATCAGGTCGCTGTTTTTCAGTTTGTCGGCCATTTGGCGGTAGCTGATGTGGCTGGAGCTGGCGCGTTCGTGGATGTCTTGGGCGGCGAAGTAGTAGCGCAGCATGCGGGTGGTGCGCGGGTGGCGGTGCTGGCCACGCATGCGGTAGAAGAGGGCGCTGCGGCAGAGGTTGAAATGGTGGATGACTTGGTTGTTTTTCATGGCCAGGGCGATTTGCCGCTCTTCGATGCCGTCGGCTTCGTCAGGGTCGAAGAAGCAGGCTTTGGCGTCGAGGTAGCCGCCCAGCGCGGTGTAGGCGTTGGCGACGCTCTCCTGTACGGGGCGGTGCGGCAGCAGAATGTGCAGGCCGAGGGTGATGAGGCTGTAAAGCCCCGCGCCGCAGAGAATCATCAGTGGGTTGAGATACCAAGCCGAGGCGCTGTCGGGGTTGTAGGTGAGCGTGGTGTACACGGCCACGGCCAGCGTGCCGAAGGCGATGGTGCGGTAGCGCAGGCCGACGGCGCCTATCATGGTGAAGACAAAGGCCAAAAGCGCCATCACGGGCAGAAACAGCGCGGTGTTGCCCAGCGATGCCTGCACCGACAGCGAAGAGGCGGCAAAGGCCGCCAGCGATACGGCGGTGTTTTTCAGACGGCCTGAGAGGGCGTTGTCCAAATCCACCAGCCCGCCCGCAATCACGCCCAACACCAGCGGGATGGCGAGTTTTTCCAAATGGAAGCGGTAGACCAGCAGGGCGATGATGCCGACAGATAAAAGCGGCGGCAGGGTGGCGATGAATTTGCCGCTGACGGGCGGGGTTTTGAATTTCATGGCGGTGTTTTGGCGGGGTTGGTGCGGGCGCGATTGTACACCGCATCAGGCCGTCTGAAAGCAGGTTTGAGGCCGTCTGAAACGGCGGAAAACGCGCTTTCAGACGGCCTCTTTCGGTGTCATAATCCCGCTCCCCAACCCACCGGAGTGACAACGTGAACAAAATCCGCCACGTCCTGATGCTTGCCCTTGCCGCCGTGCCTGCCGTCGCCGCCGCAGGCGACTGGTCGCAGGACATCACCGTTTACCACCGCACGCCCGACCCGCAGCTCAAACGCGCCCTGGCGCTCACCGATCAGGCTCTGTCTGACCCGATTACCGACAATAAAGCCTCAGCCCACCGCAACCTGTCCGTTTGGGCGGGGCGTGCGCTCTCCACGCAGCCGCAGCAGACGATGAAATGGTGCGCCGCCCTGCAAAAGCGCCATAAAGCCGAAAAAATCGCCCCAATTTTCAAACTGGCGGCCACACCCGACAGCGGCCGCTGCATCACCCAATTGAAACTGAATGGAGAGGCGCGCCAATCCATCGCAAACATCCCCTCCGCCGCGCAGCTGGCCGCCGCCCCGATTTCCCCCGCCTCGCTGGACGACCGCTGGGTGGCGTTTTATGTGACCGGCCAGGCGAAATATGTTGAAGAAATCGCCGCCTATGTTGCCGACAACGCCGGCATGACCGACAAGTTTGCCAAAAAAGAGCGCCGCACGCGCGGCGACGCTTTCAATGCCGTTACCTTCCAGGCCGCCCGCTGGTCGCTGGCCTCCAATATGGCGCAGTATCCCGAAATCCGCCGCATCGTCGACAAATACGCCGCCACACTGCCCGCCGCCAAACGGCAGGCGCTGGATAAAGAATTGAAAAAATAGCTGCTCAGGCCGTCTGAAAGCGGAGTTTGAACAAAGCGGAAACCGCGCTTTCAGACGGCCTCCCCTTATGCGATAATCGCGCCCGTTTTTTCTTCGGACACCGTCATGCAGAACCGCCCCGCCCGCCGCACCTTCCCCGCTGCCCGCAGCGGCCGTTCCGCTTTTCCCATCCCGCCCGCCCTGCGGGCTTTTTAGCGCTTGCGTGCCGCATGAAGGCCGCAAGTTCACGGAAAGGAAATCCCATGCCCAATCCGCTCTACCGCCAAAACATCATCTCCATTTCAGACCTCTCCACCCCCCAGCTCGAACTGCTGCTTCAGACGGCCTTAAAGCTCAAAGCCAACCCGCGCAGCGACCTGCTCGAAGGCAGGCTCATCGGCTCGTGTTTTTTCGAGCCTTCCACGCGTACGCGGCTGTCGTTTGAAACCGCCGTGCAGCGGCTCGGCGGCAAAGTCATCGGCTTTGCCGACGGCGCGAATACCAGTGCCAAAAAAGGCGAAACCCTCGCCGACACCGCCCGCATCATCTCCAGCTACACCGACGCCATCATCCAACGCCACCCCAAAGACGGCGCGGCGCGCGTGTTGGCCGAATTTTCCAAAGTGCCCGTGATTAACGCGGGCGACGGCACCAACCAGCACCCCAGCCAAACCCTGCTCGATTTGGTAACGATTTACGAAACCCAAGGCCGTCTGAACGGCCTCAAAATCGCCATGGCGGGCGACCTCAAATACGGCCGCACCGTCCATTCCCTCTGCCAGGCGCTCAAACGCTGGGGCTGCGAATTTGCCTTCGTCTCCCCGCCCAGCCTCGCCATGCCCGAATACATCACCGAAGAGCTGGAGGTGCAAGGCTGCGCGTATCAGACGTTTGGCAGTCTCGAAGAAGCCGTCGAATGGGCGGACATTCTTTACATGACCCGCGTACAGCGCGAACGCTTCGACGAACAAGAGTTCGCCAAAATCCAAGGCAAATTCAACCTCGATGCCGCCATGCTCGCCGGTGCCAAACCCAATCTGCGCGTTTTGCACCCCCTGCCGCGCGTCGACGAAATCCACCCCGACGTCGATGCCACGCCGCACGCCTACTATTTTGAGCAGGCCACCAACGGCGTGTACGCCCGCATGGCGATTCTGTCGCTGGTGTTAAACGAAGAAGTGTAAGGAGCAAACATGGAACAGAAAAAACTCAGCGTCGAAGCCATCGAAAAAGGCACCGTCATCGACCACATCCCCGCCGGACTCGGTCTCGCCATCCTGCGCCAGTTCAAACTACTGCACTACGGCAGCGCCGTCACCGTAGGCTTCAACCTGCCGAGCAAAACGCAGGGCAGCAAAGACATCATCAAAATCGCCGGTGTTTCCTTCGACGATGCCGCTGCCAACCGCCTCGCCCTCTTTGCTCCCGAGGCGGTGGTCAACACCATCGAAGATTTCAAAGTGGTGGCCAAACGCCGCCTGCAACTGCCCGACGAAATCGCCGAAGTGTTCCGCTGCCCCAACGCCAACTGCGCCAGCCGCAGCGAGCCGGTGAAAAGCCGTTTTTATGTGAAAACGCAAAACGCGCAAACCAAACTCAAATGCCACTACTGTGAAAAAACCTTCCCGCGCGGCGTGTTGTTGGAGGCTTAGGCTTGTCAGAACCGCGACACCGATAAAGGTAAAGGCCGTCTGAAAAACCCTGATTCAGGGGTTTCAGACGGCCTTCTTGAGACCTTTGCAAAAAAGCCCTTCCTTCGACAGCCGGAACCCAAACACAGGTTTTCGGCTGTTTTCGCCCCCAATCACTCCTGATTTTACCCAAATACCCCCTTAATCCTCCCCGGACGCCCCATAATCAGGCATCCGGGCCGCCTTTTAGGCGGCAACAGACACACTTAGCCTGTTGGCGGCTTTCAACAGGTTTAAACACATCGCCTTCAGATGGCTTTGCGCACTCACTTTAATCAGCCCAAAATAGGCTGCCCGGGCGTAGCGGAATTTACGGTGCAGCGTACCGAAGCTTTGTTCGACCACATAACGGGTTTTCGACAAATATCGGTTACGTTTGGTTTGCGCTTCCGTCAGCGGACGGTTGCGGTGGGCTTTGCGCATAATGCCGTCCAACAACTGGTGTTCTTTCAGATGTTGCCGGTTTTCCTTACTGTCATAGCCTTTGTCGGCATAGACGGTCGTATCTTCGGTCAGACCTTCCAACAAAGGCGACAGGTGATTGCACTCATGGGTATTGGCGGGAGTGATGTGCAGTTTCTCGATATAGCCTTCCTCATCGGTACGGGTATGTTGTTTGTAACCGAGTTTGTATAAACCGTTTTTCTTTGTCCAGCGAGCATCTTTGTCTTTACTCGGTGTGGTTTGACCGCTGACTTGTCCTTCGTCATCGACTTCTATGGCTTGACGCTGTTTGCTGCCGGCGGTTTGAATAATGGTGGCGTCAATGACGGCGGCGGATGCTTTCTCTACTTTTAGGCCTTTTTCGGTCAGTTGGCGGTTAATCAGTTCCAGCAATTCGGACAGGGTCTTGTCTTGCGCCAGCCGGTTACGGTAGCGGCATAAGGTGCTGTAATCGGGGATGCTCAGTTCGTCGAAACGGCAAAACAGGTTGAAATCGATGCGGGTGATGAGGCTGTGTTCGAGTTCGGGATCGGAGAGGCTGTGCTATTGTCCGAGCAGGACGGCTTTGAACATGGATAGCAGTGGATAGGCGGGACGACCGCGGTGGTCTCGGAGGTAACGGGTTCTTTGACGATTCAGGTACTGCTCGATCGGCTGCCAATCAATCACCTGATTCAACTTCAATAGTGGGAAGCGGTCGATGTGTTTGGCAATCATGGCTTGTGCGGTTTGTTGGAAGAAGGTGCTCATGAGAAATCCCCTAAATGTCTTGATGGAAATTTAGGGGATTTTGGGGGGGATTTTGCAAAGGTCTCAGGCCGTCTGAAAAGGCCGTCTGAAACCCGAAACGGGGTTTTCAGACGGCCTTTTGTTGCCCGTACGGGTGCGGTGCTCTTGTTTACAAAGCGCCCTGCGCCAGTCCGTCGAGAAAACCGCGCAGGGCGAAGGAGCGCAGGTTTTCGGCTTCGAGCAGGGTGAGACAGACGAGTTCTTCGCCTTCGGCGTGGCGGGGGTTGCGGCGGCGGAAGTAGGCGGCTTCGGGGTGGGCGGCGGTTTTTTCGTTCAGCCATTCGCTTTTCAGGTGGCCTTGCGATTGCGGGTAGCGCACGAGGCCGCTATCGGGGTGGTAGTGCGCGCCGAAGCGGTCGGCGGCGAGGCGGTCGATGAGTTGTTGGATGTCGGGCGGGGTGGGGTGGCGGCGGTTGGGGTAGTAGGTTTTGCTGAATACGTTGAGGTAGCGGTAGGTGCGGTCGCCTTTGACGATTAGGAGCCAGTAGAGCGGGGCGTCGGGCATTTGCGCTTTCAGACGGCCTGCCAGGGCGCACCAGGCCAGCGGCAGGGTTTGTTCGCCCCAAAAGCGGTGGTCGATAACGGTGTCGCCGGAGAAAACGGCGCGGGCGGCGCGGCCGTTGTCGGTGAAGGGGATGGTTTTGAGGGTGGTGAAGCCGCGTATCTGCCCGCCTGTGTCTTCGAGCAGGAGGATGTGGTCTTTTTCGGCGAGGTCGCGGCGGAAGAGTTCGGGCGTGGTGCCGCCGTAGTAACGCTCATAGAGGGCGTAGAGTGCGGCGGTTTGTTGTGCGGACAGGGTTTGCGGGGCGAGGGTGCGGGTGGTGAGTTTGTTCATGGCAGTTTGCGGGTCAGACGGGTCAGCCAATAGGCGAGGGCGGCGAGGAGGAGGGCGGTGGCGGTTTGGTTGGCCAGATGCGGCGTTTCCCAGCCGATAAACCACACTTTGGCGTGCGGGTGGTGGCGGTGGAAGGCGGCGATGTAGGCGGCGAAACAGGTTTCGGCGGCGAACATGGCGGCCATCACGGCAAGGTGGGCGGCGAGCGGGCGCGGGGTTTCGCGGCGGCACAGCCAGGCGGCGGGCAGGAGGATGGCGATGCTGAGCAGGTCGTGGGCGATGCCGTAGGCGTACTGCCAGCGGTTGAGGCCGTACATCAAAACGATTTCGGCGAGGGCGCGGGCGAGCATGGGCAGCCAGAAAAGGAGGTAGGCGGCTTTCAGACGGCCTGAAACGTGTTGGGAGCAGAACACGGCGGGCGGTAGCACCAGCCAGAACAGGACGGTTGCGCCCAGCCACAGGGCTTTGGGCAGGGCGATTTGCCCGCCCGCTGCGGCGAAATGGTTTTGCCAGACATAAAACAGCAGCGAGGCGGCGAGCATGGCAAGGGAGGCCGTCTGAAAGGCGCGTTTCACAAATGCAGCTCCTGTTCGCGCACGATGCCTGCGGCTTCAGGTTCTCCGCCTGCGGCGAGGGTTTGCCGCCATGAGGTGATTTCGGGCATCAGGAGGTCGGCGGCGCTGTTGCAGAAACGCGCGCGGCCGCCGAAGCGGTCGATATTGTCGCGCTGCTGTTTCATCATGGCGACGTCCTGGCCGATGATGAAGTGCGACAGCGGCTCGAAAACGAGGCGGATAAGCGGGTTCAGACGGCCGAAACGGTAGCTGACGACGGTGTGCACTTCGGTGGTGTCGTCGTCGAGCGGCGTGCAGGAGGAGGTGACGATGTAGTGTTTACCGTCGGAGAAGCGGTAGTCGACGCGCGAGGTGGCGGGGGCGATGAAGCGGTCGGTGTGCGACATTTCGGTATCGCTGTTTTGCAGCAGCTTCCACACCAGGCTTTTTTCGCGCGGCTCGTTTGCGTATTCGATTTGCGCGCCGTCGGCATTGCGCCGCAGCAGGGCACGCACGGGTTTGCCGGTGGGGGCGCGGAACCAGGAGTTGTGCACATACACCGCGTGCGGGCAGTCGAGGAAGTTTTCCAAGCACCAGTCGACGGGCGCGGCAAAGCGGGTTTTCATGCGGAAGGTGGTGTAGCCCGCTTCGTTTATGCAGGCGAAGGGCAGCGGCGCGGGCGTGGCGGGCGTGCCGATACACAGCCAGACATAGCCGTCCTGCGCCGTGCAGTGTACGGCGGGCACGCGCACGTCGGGCGTGGCGCAGCCGCACAGGGCGGGAATCTCCGCCAGCCTGCCGTCGCCGTCGAACGACCAGCCGTGGTAGGCGCATTTGAGGCAGCCGTTTTCCACTTTGCCGATCGACAGCGGCACGTTGCGGTGCGGGCAGCAGTCGACAAGCGCGGCATAGCGGCCGCCGCCCTGATGGAAAACGGCGTAGTGCCGCCCGAAAAGCCGCACGGCCTGCGGCTTTTTGCGCACGTCTTTTTCGCGCGCGGCGATATACCAGTAATTGTGCAGGCCGTTGGCGGCGGGAGTGTCGGGAGTGTTCATGAGTTGTTCCTTTTTTCTTTGTTTTCTATGCGTTTTGAGGCCGTCTGAAAGCTGCGTTTTCAGGCAGTTTTTCGTTCTTCAAACTGTCTTTGGGACGCGGAAACCGCGTGCGTCGCGGGGCGGTATATCCTGCTTGTGGTGCAAATTCAGACGGCCTCTGCGGGCTTTGAGGCCGTCTGAAAACTTCCGCTGCCATTATTGACTCTGCGCAGCCGCGCTTTCAGACGGCCTCCCCGCCTTTTGCGACGGGCGGCAGCAGCAGCGGGATTTTGCGCACGGCAAACCGCTGTTCCGCGCGGAAAAAACGCGCCGCGTAAGCCTGCGGGTCGGCGCAGAAGTGCAGCCGCAGGGCGGCGAGCTGGCCGGTGCGGCGGGCGTAGGCGTATTGCGGGTTGGCGCAAAGGGCTTCGTCCAGCCGCGCCGCTAGAGCGGAATGGTGCGCGGTTTGGGCATCGGCCGACAGCAGGCGGTAATACGGCGGATTGTCCTGCACGCCCTGCAACAGGGCGCGTTGCGCCAAATCGGGCGACACGGTTTCCATGGCGGTGCGGATAAAGGCTTCGCTGAGTTTTTCGCCGCACAAATCGCTGCTCAGGCTGCCGCGTCCGACAAATTCGATTTCGGGCACACCGCTGTGCAGCGCGTGCACGCGCACATAATCGCCCGTGTCGTAGCGGTACAGCCCGCCCTGGGTGGTGACAATCAGGCGGTAATCGCCGCCTGCGCGCGTCTGCCAGGCGGGCACGATGCCGTCGGCGCCGGCAAATTCGTAGAAATGGCTGTCTATGGCTAGAAGCGTGGGGAGGCCGTCTGAAAAGCCGTTTTCGTTTTCAGACGGCCTTTCAGACGGCCTCCCCAGCGGAGCAAACGGAATGCTGCCCGCAAACTCCGTCGCCAGCAGCCCTTTGCCTTCAATAAATACATGGGGAAACAGCTGCCGCAGCGCATCGGCGGGCGCGGCGGCGGTGTGGCTTGTCCAGCAGCTGACGGTATCGAGGCGCGGCCAGATGGCGCGGGTGTCGGGCGTGCCGCGCGACAAGGCGCGGGAGAGCAGGGCGCGGCGGCGCGGGTCGGCAACGGTTGCCAGAATATCGTCCTGACGCGTCTGCATGGTCTGCACAAAAAGCAGCAGCATGGTCGGACTCCACACGGAAACAAAGCTCAAATCCGCCGCGCCCAGCAGCAGGCGCGCGCAGGCAAGCTGCCATTCCCGCGCGCTTTGCGCCGACAGCAGCTCGGGCAGAAACAGCACGCGCGGCAGGAGCGCGGCAGCGGTTTCGCGGCCGAAATAGTCCAAATCGCTGCCGCTGCCGATGGGAATGCCGCCTGCGGTGTGCGTGCGGCCGCGCGCGGCGGGGCTGACGATGAAAAACAGCCTGCCCGCAAAGGCCGCAGGCCGCCGCCGCCACACATCCGCCAGCCAGGGCAGAACGGCGCGGCGGAAGGCGGCATAGAGGCTTTCGGTATAGGGAACGAGTTTCGCGCCGCCCGTGCTGCCGCCCGTTTCCTCGAAGCAGACGGGGTTTTCCGTGGTGAGCACGTCCACTTCGCCCGCCGCGGTGCGTTCTATCAGGCTGCGCAAGCCCTCATAATCCGACACGGGCACGGCACGGGCGAAATCTTCGTAGCCGCCGATGCGGGAAAAGCCGTGTCGCCGTCCGAACAGGCTGCCGCCGCCCGAGTGCACAATGTCGCGCAAAACGGCGCGCTGTGCCTCCTGAGGCTGCGACAAGGCCGTCTGAAAACGGGAAAGGGCGGCGGAAAGGGCGGGCAGTGTGGGCATAAGAGGCCGTCTGAAAAAAGCGGGAGACTACAATAAAGCGTGCCCCGCTGAAAAGGGCGCGGGGCGGAAAATTAAAAATACGATAATTCAAGGTATTGAACTGCGCTCCAAAAATAGCGCTTGCGCCACATGCGCGGATTTGGTTTAATCCGCGCTTCGCTGAAAAGCACGGGTGATTAGCTCAGTTGGTAGAGCGTCTGCCTTACAAGCAGAATGTCGGCGGTTCGACTCCGTCATCACCCACCACAAGTTTCCTTTCATTGTCTTATTGACGGTGATGCGCGGTGGTAGCTCAGTTGGTTAGAGTACCGGCCTGTCACGCCGGGGGTCGCGGGTTCGAGCCCCGTCCGCCGCGCCAAAATCATCGGGTGATTAGCTCAGTTGGTAGAGCGTCTGCCTTACAAGCAGAATGTCGGCGGTTCGACTCCGTCATCACCCACCACAAGTTTCCTTTCATTGTCTTATTGA